>JAEEPV010000238.1 GCA_016284975.1 Solobacterium sp. | reverse complement strand
GCAATCGAAAGGATCCATTTTTTCAGTTGCTTCATTTTCTCCCTCCTAGATGTCCAATCAGCCAGCAGACCGCAAAGGCAAGGACGTTGACCCCGACAATGGTCGAACCTACCGGAGTTCCGGCAAGAATCGAGAGGATGATGCCGCTGAACGCACAGATGACCGAAAGCACAGCTGCGCAATTGGTCACACGGGCATAGCTGTGAAACAGACGCATTGCGGAAAGCGCCGGAAAGATGATCAGAGCCGAGATCAGCAGGGAACCGACAAGATTCATCGCCAGGACGATGACCACCGCGGTGATCACCGCAATCAGCAGATTGTATTTCTCGGTATCGAGACCAATCGCTCTCGAGAAGTTTTCGTCAAACGTTACCGCAAAAATCCGATGATACAGCACCACAAACACGGTGAGTACTACGATCGACATAATAATGCACATCCAGACCTCGGCTTTGTTCAGGGTCAGGATCGAAGTCGATCCAAACAGCGTTGTACAGACATCCCCGGCCAGATTCGGGGTGTTGGAAAAATTCATGATCAGATAACCAAATGCCAGTGCCGCAACCGAGATCATGGCAATGACCGCATCACCCTTGATTTTTGTATTCGTTCCGGTTCGCAGGATCAGCACCGCACTGATGATCGTAACCGGCATAATCAACAACATGTCATTGGTCATCTTCAATACGGTTGCGATACACATTGCGCCAAACGCCACATGAGACAACCCATCACCAATAAACGAGAACCGCTTAAGCACCAGCGGTACGCCAAGCATAGAGGAACAAAGCGCGATCAGCACACCAACGATCAGCGCATACCGTACGAAAGGATACTGAAGATACTCTGCAAGTTTATCCATTATCCTTCCCTTCCTTCCTGTGCCAGAAACAGCTGCCCGATCTTGCTGGTGAGGTATTCACTGCGGGTACCGTAGAACATCCGGCTGCCGACATGAAGAATATGCGTCGCATACTGCAGGGCTGCCGCGATATCGTGGGAAACCATGATGATCGTGATCCCGTCTTTATGAAGACTGTCGATCATCCGATACATTTCTGCCGTGACTTTCGGGTCAAGACCGGCAACCGGTTCATCCAGCAGTAACAGTTTCTGCGTTGCACAAAGCGCTCTTGCCAGCAGTACCCGCTGCTGCTGACCGCCGGAAAGCTCCCGGTAGCACTTTTCCGCAAGCGGCAGGATATCCAGCCGCTCCATGTTGGCCTTTGCGAGCTGTTTTTCTTCCTTGTTGTAAAACGGACGCATGCCTGCACGCATGATACAGCCGGAAAGCACCACTTCATTTACCGTACAGGGAAAGTCGCGCTGTACTTCCGTCTGCTGGGGAAGATAGCCGATCCCCCCGCTTCCCAGTGCTTCCGAGCGGCTGATCGTACCGCGAACCGGCCGCTTCAGATTCAGAATTGTCTTCATCAGCGTTGTCTTGCCGGATCCGTTTTCTCCGACGATGCAGAGATAATCCCCTTCTTTCACGGTGAAGTTCATGTGTTCCGCAACGGGATGTCCCTCATAACCGACGGAAAGGTCTTTGGCTTCCAGCAGGACTGGTTTGTCTTTTTCTTTGCTCATTCAGTTCAGTGCCTCTTTCAGTACGTCCAGGTTATCCCGCATGATCTGCAGGTAGGTCACTCCGTTTTGAATATCTGCACTGGTGATTCCCTGCATGGAATTCAGTGTCAGGATTTCCTGATCCTGTGTCTTTGTGTTGTCAATAATCGTCTGGGCGATTTTTCCATCGCTTCCTTCGATCTTCAGAATATGCGGCAGCTTCAGCTCATCCATCTTCCCCGCAAGAAACAGGATCGTCTCAAAGCTGGCTTCGGTTTCTGCCGAGCATCCCTTAAACGCAGCGTAGTATTTCAGTCCGTAATCCGAAGTCAGATAACGGAATGGGAACCGGTCTCCAAAGATCAGGGTGTCATATTCTGCGCTCTCTACTGCGTCCCGGTATTCCTGATCCAGTGTGTTGAGCTCTACAAGATACGCCTGTGTGTTCGCCTCATAGGTCTCCTTATTGTCTGAATCCAGTTCTTCCACCGCATCTGCCAGCTGACGGACAAGGGCGATGGATGTCCGCGGAGAAAGCCAGATATGCTCATCATATTCAATTTCTTCTTCCTCTTCTTCGCCTTCTTCTTCCGCTTCCATGCCTTCTACAGTTTCTTCCTGCTTTGCCTGTGTTCCCAGTACATCCAGCAGCTTTACCACGTGAAGATTCGGATTGACGGATTCCTTCAGGGCATCATCAACCCAGGCATCGGACTCTCCGCCGACACAGACAAACAGATCACAGTCTGCGATCTTCATGATGTCCTGCGCAGACGGCTGATAACTGTGCAGATCTGCACCGCTGTCCAGCAGCAGCGTCACATCCATATCAGCCGGGTTATCCCCCAGAATATTCATGATCCAGTCATATTCCGGAAAAATCGTAACCGCGATCTTTTTCCCGGTACCGGATGTCTTATTATTCGTTCCGCATCCGCTGAACACCAGCACACATGCCAGAATCACACTGATCCATCGTTTCATCATTTCTCTTTCCTCCCGTCACACGCATCACAGACCCCGTAGAATACGGTCCTTCTTGGATCCATGGAAAACCGGTGTTTTGCCTTCAATTCTTCCTGAAGCTCCTCCAGCTCTTCACTGTGCATGTGGAACAGTTTTCCGCACTTCTCGCATTTGCAGTGAAAGCAGACCTCATGTTTCTCATGGGATTCCTCCGGCACATACTCAAAACAGGCCGGACTGTTGGCATCGATCACGTATTTATAGACAAGTCCTTCTTCCACCAGCTGTTCCAGCCTGCGGTAGATCGTCGCCTTTCCGATCGATGAGCCATTGGCATGGAAATGTTCCCACACCATCGCCGCGGTCATATGTTCGCCGTGTAAATCTTTTAAGTATTCCAGCAGTTCTTCCCGCTGTCTGGTCTTGTACATCGTTTTCATACTTTAATTTGAGAACCGTTCTCAATTTTATCACTGTGCATTTTCGGAATCAATTCCAATAGTTTGTTTAATCTGCTAAAAAAAAGAACTGAATGCTTCAGTCCTTATATTCCGGATTCAGTGAAATTCCGATTCCCAGCGCGTTTGGTCCGGTATGGCAGGCCACGCTCAGAGAGAGCGGATCATAATACGTATGGCAGTTCGGGAATGCCTGTTCCACCATCTTCATCCATTTCTCCGTCTCTTCCGGATTGATGCAGCTGCTCGCTACGCCGACCCACAGATCTTCATTTGCATAGTCCCGGAAGATCGTGATCCGATCGGTCTGTACTGCCCGGATCATCGTATTCTTCGCTTTGATCAGACCGTGTACTTTTGCGCAGGTTTCAAACTTTTCGCCTTTTGTCATAAGTACCGGCTTGATATTCAGAATATCCGCAATTGCCGCAGTTGTCGGCGTGACCCGGCCGGTCTTCTTTAAATAGCTGAGACTTTCAACCGTCAGATACACACTGGACAGCGGTCCTTCTGCTTCCAGCTTTTCACGAATCGTTTTTGCGTCCAGTCCCTGTTTGGAAAGCAATGCGGCTTTCGAAACTGCCTGCCGCAGCGTAACCGAAATCCGGTGATTGTCTGCGACCTGAACCTTTCCGTCAAAGCCTGATGCCAGCATCATGGATGCCTGGGTGGAACCCGATAGCCCGGAAGACATCGGAATGTAGATCACTTCATCCCATTCCTTCAGCAGCCCTTTCCAGCATTCCAGCACTTCACCGGGAGAAGGCTGAGAAGACGATACATCTTTCCCATCTGCCAATGCAGAAAAGAATTCTTCAGCCGTTATATTCCGGTTTTCATAGTAGGTTTCTCCATCGATGATCACCGGCATCGGAATAACATAAACACCCAGTGTTTCTGCTTCCTCCTGAAATATTCCGCTGTTGGAATCCGTTACAACTGCAGTCTTCATCTCTCCTCCTGTTCCGTTCCGTCATAAAAACTGACAGACTGTCCTCTAGATTCTGTCATAGATTAAAAGAAATGTATATAAAAATATGTTTTCCCCTCCTTTTGTTAAATAATTCCCTTTTCCATGGATCCGGCTGGTCATTGAACCGGTTTTTTCCTTCATCGGTGCCATTCTGTTGTGATTCCTCATAATTTTTTGATGATTCTCGGGAATGTACAGGTACAATATTACATATGATTAATTTTATGAATCGTATCAATATCAGTGAGGATATTGAACTGACCGGTGCCTCACTGGATCATATTTCGGAGATCATTGCCGATTTCCTGCTTCAGATGCGGATGGAAAACTCCTCCCGTCTGCGTGTCCGTCTTTCCAT
>JAEEPV010000237.1 GCA_016284975.1 Solobacterium sp. | reverse complement strand
AGAAAGAAGAACTTCAGACATCCATCGAACAACTGAACGAAGCAAAAACGGGATTGCAGGAAATTGATGCAGCTCTGCTGAAAGCAAAGGAAGCATATGCAGCACTTACATCAGAAGATCTGATCCGGGCAGTTACGGTACTCCGTAAAATATATTCCAAGATTAAAATTGCCACCCTTTCCACCAGTGCGCAGAAGATGCTGGATTTCATCGAATTGTGCAAAAAATACGGAATTGAAATCGATATTGACAGGCCAATGAGTGAAGCCGCAGAAAAACTGGTCTTCTGGATGGAACAGATCAACTGGGATTATTTCATATTAAGTGATCCCGAAGCACCAGTACTCGTACGCAAAGCGATCGACGGGGATCAGACGGTAATCCACTCTGAGGCATATGCAAATATCAGGAAAGCCGCATCTCATTATTGTTCTGATAAACTGTCGGAAGAATCTTTCCAGACTGCACTGACAGATGTAACCGAACTGTATGACATGATGCAGGAGAATAGTCTCTATGACATCGATTACGGTTTTAACGAACTGGCTTCCAGACCTTTCGATGATTTTCTGTCCGAATTAAAAACGATAAAAACCTATGCAAATACTCTGACCTCACGCACAGGATATCAGATCAGTACAGTGGGAGATCTTGTTCGGGAATATGACCGTTACCAGAAACAGAGCGGAGCGATCAGCAATGAGCACAAAAATCTCCTTACAGTTCTGAGAGCGACAGACGAAACACTCCCGCTATCCGATCTGGTATCGAGAGCCGACGGCATTTCAGAATTCATTTCCACCTGGATCAGCTATGACAATTTGTTTGAGAATAGTGTTCCGCTCATGGAAGGCATGCAGAAATTACTTGCAGTTGCCAATCATGTCACAGAGGACTGGGAACTGCTGAACCAGGACGATGTCCTGACTCTAATCCGTACCGGAAGCTCCGCGGCTCCCGGGAGTGATACAGCTGCTGTTTATCAGAATCTTAAGGAAGCACTCAGCCGTTACAGCAGTGAAGTCATTTCAGAAGAAACCTATCATCGTGCTTTGCACAGATGCAGCATATTAAATGATCTGATCGAACAATATGATCTGCTGAATTTCATGAAGACAATCGCCGCATTTTCTTCTTGGACTTATCGCGATGCATTGATGCAGCTTTCAAAAATGACCGACTATGCAAAACAGCTGGAAGCGGAAACCGGAGATCCCATTACTACCATTGGCGATTTTACCAATGCCTACGATGATGCTGTTGTCTCCCTCAGCAATACGATCACCGAGCTGAAAACAAAACGGAAGACAATCATTGATCAGCTGGCGGAAAAAGGCATTACAGAAGACGGTATTGATGAAGCCATCCAAAAAGCTCAGGATGGCATCGTTGAAATTGATAAAGGTATCGAAAAAGCGGATGAAGGCCTTAAAGAAATACAGGAAGGGCTGGACTTCATCTATGCCAAACGCTCGGAAGCGAATGAAGCAATCGCGCAGATCGATGACGGATTACGGCAGATCAACGATGGGCTAAGTCAGATTGATGAGGGTCTCAATGAGATCAACGGGTATTACGAACAGATCCGCACAGGTCTTGTCGAGATTGATGACGGTATGATCACCGTTCAGAACGCTAAAACAACACTGCTGTCGGAATTGTCCTCGGCTGAGAAACTGATCAGCAATGCAAAAAGCCAGCTTGAGAAGAAACGGAAAGAAGTGGACGATGAATGGGCAAAAACACTTCTTGAATTTGCAGATGTAGAAGAAGAAATCGAAAATGCCCGAAACGAAATCGAAGATTTTAAAGGATACCAGAATCTCTGTAATCAGTTCCTTCTGTATTTCAGTGATAATGCAGATCCATCTGCAGTACTTGCAACTGTAAACACAAAACTGAATGATGTTGAAATCAAAGACAGCTATGTTTATGACGATTCCCGTGTCAAAAAAAGGATCGAAGCAAATCTTGTTCCGATCAAAGAACTGTCCTACTTTATTCCATCGGCATTCTTTGTTGTCATAATGATTGTTACGTTTCTATTCATGTCACTGATTGTCCGGCAATGCCGCAGGGAAATTGGCATTTTAAGAGCGCTCGGTTTTACCAGAGAGTCCATTCGTTCCATGTTCAGCTTCATCGGACTCGGGGTATCCGGCAGTTCTTTTCTGCCTGGCTTATTGATCGGCTGGATCTTGACGGTCCTGATCGGCAGATACTTCAAGAGTTTCTTCTCTCTTCCGTTCTGCCTGTATCAGTTTGACTGGAAGATGGTCCTTCTGACATTTATATTGACCATTTTCGTTGTACAGATTGCAACGTTTGCCGGCACTGCTCTGATTAATCATGTTCAGCCGACCGAAGCAATGACCCGTAATGTCCCATCCGATCTGCATGTTCCCGGTTTTATCCATAAACTGATCAACAAAGTCCCCGAATTGGTCAAATTCAATCTCTTAACTCTCTTACGAAACAAAACCAGATTTGTACTTACTATCGTTTGTATCGCAGCCACTTCAACGATGATCTTTTCATCAATCTCTTTTATCGCTTCAAAAAATCATATATTGAAGCAAACCTTCGATGACCGGATTCATTATGATGCTCAGATTTATTTCTCCAAACCGGTTGAGGACACACTTATCCGCGAATTAAATCAGCTCGACTATATTTCAGATGTCCAAAGAGTTACCTTTCAATCAAGAAATGTTTCTTCCGGGAAAGAAGAACTATCGCTGTTAGTCAGTTCCTTGCCGGCAAATTCAGAGCTGGTCGGTGTTTATGATGATTGTGGAAATACGATTAACATACCGGAACGCGGCATTATTCTGGATCAGTATTCCGCAGATTATCTGGGTGTGTCTGCGGGAGATACGATTCGTGTCGGAGATAAAGACCTTGTGATTCAGGGACTATCCGATCAATGTATATCCAGAGTGCAGTATGTATCCCCTGCGCAAGCCGCACTTCTGGGTGACGAGGATCTGGGAAGTCTTATCCTAAAGGTTTCTGTGGAGGATCAACAGAAGCTGATGGAATTCCTTTTGGAACAGGACGGCTATCTTTACTGTGTGTTTACTGATGTTTTCCGCGATAGTATGAACCGCCTGTTTGGTACTTATGATTTCTACGCTTGGATACTTGTTGTCTTTGCTGTAACCATCGGACTGGTAATCGTGATCAATATCGCATCCACAAACCTTCTGGAAATGAAAAAGGAATTGTGTATTCTTCGTACACTTGGATTCACACTCCAGGAGCTGTCGTTAAGCCTCTTCTCACAGTCAACGCTTCATTTCGTATTGTCTCTATTGATTGGAATTCCCGCCGGCGAAGCGATCGCACGTCACGGCCTTAACGCAATCAATACCGTGAGCCGAAGTTACAAATATGTCAGTGGTCCGAACGAATTGATCATTACTGTTGTGATTGTGTTCTTCTATATCGTGATTGGACATTTCGTTTCCGTTCATGAGATCGGAAAATGGGATATCGTTGAGAATGTGAAAGACAAAGAATAATGTCTGATTTTGGCTTCCCTGTACCAGCCTTCACAAAGCAAAAAAATGATCCCATTGTCTGAGATCATCTGTAAAACACCGTCCTTCTTCCTGAAAAACGGAAGCCTGGCCTTTTAAGCTGTCCCGGCTGCGTTTCTGAAATCAGCTTTCCTGTAAGGCACGAAGCTCTGCGCGTTTTTCAAGGAGCTGCTTCAGGTACGTCGGATAGTCAGCGTCTTCTTCTGCCCGCAGCAGTTCTGTCATTTCGGAGGCAATCGTGAAAAGCGGTGTCAGGGACAGATTTCCCATCACACCCTTGAGCGCATGAGCCGCCTCAAAAGCTGTCTTTTTATCACCGGCATTTACAGCAGCAGAGAGCTTTTCAAAGTTCGTATCATTCAGTCCCATGTCCACAAGCCGCAGATAGATATCTTTATTGTTCATACAGCGGCCAAGACCTTCCTTGGTATCCGCTCCAAAACGTTCCAGTGCTTCAATCGTCAACATATCATCCAATCCTTTCTATTTTTGCCATGAGGTTTATGTAAATCAGTCCTCAATTGTGTTTTCTGTATTTACTTTACCATCTTCCGCAGGCGATCCATAACGTCCGGTCCGGTCAGCTTTCGGTTTCTCCGATTTCCAATCCAGAAACTGCTCCAGCGGAAGCGGTTTGGCGTAATAGTAACCCTGAAAGCTCTTTACCGGATAGGACTTCAGAATCTTCTTCATACCGTTTGTTTCGATTCCTTCTACACAGACCTCTGACCCGCAGATCGCTCCTAGTGCAGTGATATTCTGGACAATCTGCTTGTCGATATCATTTTCCTCAATCAGCCGTACAAAACTCCGGTCAATTTTGATGATATCAAACGGAATCTCTTTCACAATACCGATGGAAGAGAACCCGGTCCCAAAATCATCCAAAGCAACCAGAATTCCTCTGGACTTCAGCGTAACAATCACATTCTTCAGCAGTTCGAGATCCAGCAGACGGCATCGCTCCGTTACTTCCAGACACAGATTTTCCGGCGGATATCCCAGATCCTTCAGAATCTTCAGCAACCGGTCGACAAAATTCGGTTTCTCCAGCTGTGTATAGGACAGATTCACGTTAATGATAAAATCCGGATGCTGACTCAGAACCTGTTTTGCCGCAAGAACAGCTTCCCGGATAATCCATTCGCCCAGTTCCGGAAATGACGGATCGGATTCCAATACCGGAATAAACTGATCCGGAGGAACGATTCCGAATTGATCGTT
>JAEEPV010000026.1 GCA_016284975.1 Solobacterium sp. | reverse complement strand
TGTATCCACTCCTATGATTTCATTCTGGTACAGCTGAAGAGCTTCCCCGTTCATAAACTTCCGCAACAACGTCTGCAGAACCTCTGAGAGATCCTTATTTATAACATTGCCATACATCTGAGACGCTTCACCGTTTCCAAACAGGGCCGCTGCCACATCAATCGTTCCGGACCCCAGTTTCTCTATCAGCGGCTTTCTGTTCCAATACATAAGATGTACCTTACTCCCGCCCTCGGACAAACTCGCGGCACTTCGGTACATACAATAGGCAAGCCATTGTTCAACAAGCTTCTCCTTCGCATCAGTTCCGTCCGAAGCGTCCTGTCGCATCTCGATGTACTTCTGCGCTGCTTCTGCAATCCGACTGTCAGGAGAGTTCTGCATCTCAGATAAAACCAATGCTATGAAATCTTCATAATTATCTTTGCCGATAAAAGACCGGTATTCCTGCATTTCATTTTCTGGAATACCAATAATAAACTCAATACCAGATGCTGCTCCCTCACGGAAAGCACCATTAATATCCACAGGGAGCCATTTTCCGTCACAGGTCGGCGCACACATATTCCGCCAGAGCCTCTGCGCTGCCTCCTTCAATGTTTCCGTATCCAGTTGTAATAGTTCTGCCATCGACGCAGTCTTTGTTTCCTTCAGCAGATCTGCGGCAAGGGCTCGGGCCCCCTCCGTTGAGATATAGGCAGCTTCAGGAAGACCGTTAAATACAAACGCTCTCTGAAACAGTCCTCGCGCATGTCCGCCTGCCGCAAGCAGCAACAAAGAGGTCGCTCCGGACTCAAAACCGACTGCCGTAATCTGATCCGGATCGCCTCCGAAAGCAGAGATGTTTTCTTTGATCCACTTCAGTGCCGCAATCTGGTCAAGGAGTCCCAGATTTAATGCGTCTGGGTAAGCCTCGCCTCCGGGAACTTCTGAAAAATCAATAAAACCGAAAATGCCAAGTCGGTAATTAAAGCTGACAAATACTGTGTCCGGATGCGCATTGACAAAATTACTGCCATACACCAGAGGATCAGCAGATCCTCCGCTAGTAAAGTCACCGTGGTGGAACAATACAAGAACCGGCTTTTTAGCTTCCGCTTTTTGAGCACTGATACCGATGTTCAGGCTCAGACAGTCCTCGCTCTGTCTGTGAAGCTTCAGAATAGATCCTTTGTGTTCCACCTGTATAGCTGAAGCGCCAAAGTATTTTGCCTCATAGACGGCATCAGAAGCCGGAAGCAGCTCAGGCGCCTTCCATCTCAGTTCCCCAACCGGCGGCTTTGCATAGGGGATTCCCAGATACAATATGGTTTTCTTATACTTTTCTCCGACATAAATGCCTGTTTTTGTTTTGACCGCAAATTCAGTGTCATAGTCTCCGGACACAGACTGATTTTGTCTGTTCGTTTCCTCAATGTCCTCTTTTTTTACATTGAAAATAAAGCCTTTGCTACCATCCCCGTAAAGACTGCGGATTTTCAGGATGCGTAATCCACGGATGAGCAGGTTCACAACAAAGCCGATAATCGGCAGACCAATGACCCATGTGAACTGCTCCAGCAGATAATCCATCATGGACACTCCCATCCACGTGACTGCCATATAGTGGGCAAAGAGGAAAAAGAGAACGATCCCGCCATACAGCATTGCCCGGATCTTCGGATTTTTCTGAACTTCCCTGCTGAAAGCGATCTTGCTTATGATCCCTTCGGTCCCGATTCCGACGGCAATGCTTGCCAGAATACATACAAACTCCGGCCAGCCAAGCAATCTCGAAAACACTTCGCCAAAACCGTAACCAAGTGCCGAAACGAAGGCGACCGCAAACGTATCAATTGTAAATAATTTCTTCATCTGCTCTACTTTCCAAATTTCATGTATTCCGCAAAATTTCCTTCAGGTACAGCATTCAGGTAAACAATATCCCGCAATGATGGCCCATGTCCTGACGAAAGCGAAAAAGCTGTATCGGCAGGAAAAGTTTCAGCCTTTCCTGCCGATGAATTTCATTACTGCACTGTCAGTTACTCAGGATTTCAGCAGATTCGAAAACTGCAGCTCCTGTCGTCAAAGAAGGTAAAGACAAGCCAATGGTGTTCGTTTCAACGGAGTCAGTGAGAATCGTCCCACTCGGATTCTTCGCCGTAGAACTCCTTCCACATTGCCTCCATGAACTCCATCCACATTTCTTCCATAGCAAAGTAAGGAACGGGATGGCCCTTGAAGAACGAATCCTCTTTACTCTTATCCTCCGGGTTGAAGGGGTTATAATGCATTTTCTGCCCGGCATAATATACTTCTGCCGGCAGGATGTTGCTGAAGCCATCATGCTCCGCCGTAAGAAGATCGGTATCGAATACCAGATAGTCCGCATCCTTGCCGGCTTCGATGGAGCCCTTCTTATTTTCGATGCCGAGCTGAATTGCACCGTTGATGGTATATCCAAGAATCATCTCTTCAATTCCCATCCGCTCTTCCAGAGGAGGGAATATATCCTTGTAGCGGTCACCACCTTCCATAAGCTTTGACTTTTCGGAAACGAAACGCGTCATTCCGACCTCCATGCCAAGGAAGGGGTTCCAGCTTGAAAAGTCTGCGAACACGATATTATCGCTGGACCAGGTGACCAGAGCTCCGCTGTCCCAGACAGACTTGCAGCGATAGAGCAGTTTTCCGCGTTCCTCGCCGAAGAGCCTGTTGTACACATTGATATCATCGCAATGCCACCAGGGGGTAAAGTTCGCAATCACGCCCAGAGGCGCAAAGCGGTTGAGATCTGCGGTGTCCTGAATCTGAAGATGGGCACTGACGACCCGGACATGGAAATCGTCTCCGAGTTCTTTCCGGACCTGTTCCACCGCATCCAGCACCAGGCGAGAGGAAGCTTCTCCGACGCAATGAGTATGGAAATCCAGTCCTTCCTCATTCAGCACTTTCAGAAGCGCTACAAGCTCTTCCAGATTCATGGCAGTGCATCCCAGTTCACCGGTGTCCGCATACGGCGTAACCATGGCACCGGAATGCAGCTTCAGGGTGCCGTCCATGAACAGCTTCAGTGTATGAACTTTCAGGTGCTCGGTATTATATTCCTTCTGCATGCGTTTCAGTTCTTTAATGCCTTCTTCCACCTCCCAGGCTGCAGAGATTACATAGCAGCCGTCAACATAGATGGGCAGCTTTCCCTGCTCATCCAGACTCTTAAGGCGGGAGTAGACATGCTCATGAAATTCAGGATATCCCGGAATACCGGCGTCAAAAACTCCTGTCACACCGACACTGATGCAGAAATCAATCCAACGCTGAATCGCCGCATCGATCTCCGAATCCGGCTTGTTCATTGCCCGGTCCAGGATGATCGGAAGCTCCGTCGCGCCCTCGCTCATTTCTCCGGTCACATGCCCGTCCTTACGCACATAAAAGCTTAAGCCAGGTATCGGATCCTTGGTCTCGTCTGTGATATTATGCTTCTTTAAGATATTGGAATTCACCCAGATGCTGTGCATCTGCGCTTCCTGAATCTGCAGTTCTCCATCCGGACAGATCGCATCCAGATCTTCTTTCGTGAGATCCATACCCTTCAGATGCTTTTTATCGAGGATATAGCAGTAACGGTCCTGCCCGGGATTTTTCTTCATATCATCCACAATAAAATCCAGGGCTGACTGTTTACTGTCGCACTTGATGATCGTTCCCATGGTGCCTACCAGTTCATATCCGGTACCCATGGTTACATGAACATGGCCGTCGATGATGCCGGGCATGATGAATTTTCCGTTTAAATCCGTTGTCTCTCCCTCGTACTCCGAAAGTCCGTCCTCATCTCCAACATAGACGAACTTTCCATCCTTCACTACAAGCGCACTAGCCAGGATATTATCCTTGTTCGAAGTAAAGATTTTTGCGTTTTTAATGATCTTGTCTACTTTCATTTTTCGCTCTCCTTAATGTCAGTGGGACGGTTCTGCTGACAACTTTTACGTTTTTCACAAATCTCTTCAACCTGCCTAGCATGCTCAAAACGAAATCCGTTAGATATACACGCAGACGGAAATGATTTCAAAATCTTTGTTTTGTCTGCGGTATATATACATTCTCGTAAGAGATTTACCCTCGACAAATTCCAACGTAAATTAGCGTCACCAAAAATGCCTCTAATTTCTTTAAGAATAACATAAGACAATAAAGATTATCGTTAAAATAAAGCTTTTCCTCGCGTTTCTTTCGTTTAGACGGTTTAAAAGAGAAGGAATCAATAGACTTACTCATATTATGTCAGGGCCCGGATTTTTCATTCAGCAATAATGCTGTATCAGCATCCAGTCTTTTTGCGCTTACGGGCGACTGTATCCTTCGTTGCCTCATTGGCATCGTCATCAAATACTGTTTTTTCCGGACCGAGAGTACGCCACCAAGAAAGCATGAAAACATCATATTAGAAGTACTTTTGCTCAGATATCCGGGTGACCCGCTTATC
>JAEEPV010000236.1 GCA_016284975.1 Solobacterium sp. | reverse complement strand
TTACTATGTGGAACTGATCCAGAAACGGATTAATGAAAGAAGCCGCAATATCCTGCACCTCTCAAAACGCTATCCGATCCCGCTGCCAAAACTGTATGTTTTTTACAATGGAACACAAAACAAACCGGAACAGCAGTGGATGTATCTTTCGGACGCTTTTGCGGGAGATGAAGAAAAGAAAAAAAACTGGCAGATCCGGATATTGTCGTAAAGGTCAGAATGAATAATATTAATTCTGAAGGGTGTGGAAATCAGACGCTGCTGAAGAAGTGTCAGCCTTTACAGGAATATGCAGAGATGATCCATAAGATTCGAAACCTGCAGAGAGAGATGGGGCTTGAGAAGGCAGTGAAAACGGTTCTTGAGAATATTCCGAAAACCTATGTGATTTCCAAAGCAGTAACTGCTGCGAAGGAGGAAATAATGAGTTCGATTCTGGAAGAATTCGATGCGGATCGTTATGAAGAAGACCTGAAACAGATGTACCAGGAAGAGTTTTTTGAGAAAGGTTTGAAACAAGGCCGGGAAGAAGGCAGAGAAGAAGGAAAAACACTCGGAAAGCAGGAAACAAATCGCACAATCACCTCGTTATTTCAACAGTTTAATCAGGGGAAAAATGATGAGGAGGTATTCAAATCCGGTATTGCTGCTTCCATGGAAGATATCTTGAAATATCGCAAACTGTGGAAGGGCGTCAAAGAATCAGGACAGTAATGTACTGCTGAATCATTCCATTATCAATGAAAAAGACCACCTGGGGAAGGTGATCTTTTTCGTTGATATCATTTACAAAGGGGATAATTGTATGATCGGGAAAGGGATCCGATCTGATCAAAGAACTTAGGGGTTTGTCCTTTGACTGTCTTTATAGTACGCAAAAACTGTTTCAGAAATATGTTAAGAATATGTGGAATTATGTGATTTATCAGATTGTAATCTCAATCTGATTTCCCTCAATACCAATTACACAGCTCTCATAATATCCGTCCCCGGTCATTCTCGGACCACTGATAACTTCATATCCGTCCGCCCTTAGTCTTTCGCTCAGCAAGTCGACTGCTTCTTTACTGCCGACAGAAATGGAAAGATGAATGAATCCGGTTCTTTTAAGATCTTTTGGTTCATCCACCAGTTCTGGTTTGTTCATAATCTCAAGACGTGCACCGTCTTCGAATGAAATGAAATAGGATCGAAAGCCGGTCTTCGGGTTGTGATACAGCTTATTCGGTTTCCCGTCAAAATACTGAACAAAAAATCCTTTTGTTTTTTCCAGATCATTGACATACATCGCTACATGTTCAATCTTCATTTTTCTCTTCATAACCTCTAAGAATCGTTTCTGTTCCGCCATTCCAGGATTGCCTGTTTCATTCTGCGGTCAATATCGATTCTGGTTTCCCTGCATTCTTTCGGATAATCTCTTCCCGCTTTGAACATTGCCTTTACCAGAAGTCCGGATCCAACCGGGAGTATTTTTTTAAGCAGAGATTCCGGAAAGGCAAAATGCGTACCGTGTTCATACAGCCACGCTTCACAGGTACATTCATGCGGCAGTTCTTCCAGTCGTTTCTGAATACGCCGGATATATCTGCAGGTATCCCAGAGCGCATCATCTTCCGCTCCGATCAGGATCAGTTTTCCTTTGATTCGTTCAACTTTGATCTTTTCTTCTTCCTGTATCGGATGGAGCTGTTCGGATATTTCAAACATTTCCCGGGAAGCGATTGCGTTTCCGGTCGCTTTGGAATACGCTTTGATGCGCTGCCAGTATTCCGGATGTCTCCAGGCAAAGGGAAGATACGGCAAAGGCTTACCCTGCCAGGTAACCGTAGATTCCTGATCACCCGGTCTTTCCCGCATGCCGTCTTTACCATCCTGATAGAAGCCTTCCATTACAAAGTCGGAAGGTGATACTGCGATAGTAAGTGTAATATCCGGATAGTACGATGCCGCAAGCAGTGCGAGCATGCCGGTTGTTGATGCGCCGGTTATACCAATCTTCCGGCATCCCTGTTCTTTCATGAATGCGATTGCCTTGCCGAACCGCTCCAGCGGATAGTTGTGATGTCCATAATCCTTTTCTTCCGGAGACATTGCCATCACATGACATCCAAGCTGATTCACCCATCTGGCTCCGCATACCGCCATACGATCTTCACTGCTGTCCCCCAGCATGATAATCATTCCTGTATCACATTCCGTTTCCAGCGGATACCAGGCTCCATGAAACCCGTCCTGTTCCGCCCGGAACCTCTGTTTCTTCATCTGTAACACCCCTTTCATAATGCTTGATTTTGATTATAAGCCTGAAAGAAAACACCGGCAGTTCAGGTGCCGGTATTCTCTTAGTTTCCATACAGAATCTGAACCAGTTCCGAATTCTTATCCAGAATCAGCGTCTTCCGTCCGTCTCCGCTGAGCGATTTCTTAAGGGAATCGAGACCGCGGATATACTCATAGAAATCCGCTTTCTCACCGGAGTTATACGCATCCTGCAGGATCCGCATGTATTCTTCTTCTCCTTCTGCTTCCAGGATCGCCGCCTGTTTTTCGGCATCTGCGATCAAAAGCTGCACTTCCTTGTCGGTTTCATTACGGATCTTCTGTGCCTGTGCTTTACCACTGGCTTCATATCCTGCCGCAATGTTTTCCCGTTCCGAGATCATGCGGATGTATACCGCTTCCTGGTTATCGGCCGGAAGACTCAGTGTTTTGATCTGTGCCGTCAGGATCTCGACCCCATACTGGCCGATATCACTGTTGGCTTCATTGGTGATCTTGGTGGTAAGCGCTTCTCCGCGGGAAGCGATCACTTCATCCTGGGTCATGGAAGAGATCGTATTTTTAACGGCGTTGTAGACTGCCGCATCAATTCGTTCTACAGCTCTTCCTCTTACCGCATTTAAGCTCTTGATGTATTTGTCCGGGTCGGTAACTTTCCATAATACAAAGCTGTCCACGACCATGGATTTCTTATCTTTGGTAATGACATCCGACTCCGGAATGTCATAGAGAATAATTTCTTTGGTGATCGGCTCTGCGGTCTGGATAAACGGGATCTTGAAGGCAAGACCCGGATTGTCATTCACGGCTGTGATCTTTCCCCACTGGCGAATGACCACATACTGATTCTGCCGTACGGTATAGACCGAAGAAAGCAGCAGGATCAAAACGACAATAACACCCACTGTGATCAGAACCGGTCTGTTATTCTTCGCGTTCTTCATCTCAGTTGCCTCCTTCCTGCATACCGCCGACAAGCGAACCGATCGGCAGGATATTCTGTGTATTACCGTCGGTAATGACAACCTCCAGATCCGGCAGTACATCTTCCATGGTTTCGTAGAACAGACGCTTCTTCGTAATCAGAGGATACTTCTGATATTCGTCATACATTTTGTTGAAGCGGGCTACCTGTCCTTCTGCCTCGGCAATACGGGCAGCCTTTCCGGCTTCCGCAGCCTGAATGATCTTATCCGCTTCGGCTTCTGCGTGCGGCAGCTGTTCATTCTTGTACCGGTTGGCATTGTTGATGGCGGTATCCGCTCCCTGCTTGGCGGTTTCTACCGACTTGAAGGCACCCATGACTTCACTGGTCGGCGGTGCAACATCCTGAATCATGACATTGACCAGCTGAATGCCAATATTCCGTTCACTCAGCTTTTCGATCAGAGAGTCTTTGATCTTCTGCTGGATTTCACCCTTGGCGGTCGTCATGACATCATCCACTTTGTAGTCCGAGATGATGCCGCGGATTGAAGACATTGCCTCATTGTTCAGAATGATCTCCGGATCTTCCGAGTTATACAGATAGGCGACCGGATCATTCACCTTGTATTCAATATAGAAATCCACATCGATCAGATTGAAGTCCGATGTGATCATCTGCGGGTTTTCCTTATAGCCCCACTCCTGATTGGAATTTGCGATCTCATAACCGATGCTGGCGCCATGCGTCGTCACATCAACCTTGTGTGCCTTCTGAATCAGCGGAAGCTTGAAATGAACTCCCGCGGTGTCCGTACGCACCACTTTCCCAAACGTTGTGACTACTGCCTGCTGATCTTCGGAAACCGAGTAAAATGAACCTGAAATCAAAACGATTACCAGTATTAACCCGATTGCCGGCAGGATGAATTTCTGATATTTCTGAGACGCCATCCGAAACTTTTCGGGATCCTTCGTATACCGAACCAGTATCATGACTGCCGAAATGATAAGCAATACAAATAATATGATGGACAGAAATGTCATGATCGATTTCCTCCTTTTGAACTATTTTAGCATCCTGCCTTCGGCTTGCCATTGGAAACGACACGCAGGCTGTTCCAAAAAAAAGAATAATGACAACTGCCATTATCCTTTCACAAACACAAACCGGTGTCCGCCTTCAATACAATTCAGAAGCAGACGGTCATTTTCGTTAATCTGACCGATCACATTGACTCTTGAGTCCGACGGAAGATCCTTTCGGGCAATCATGATTTCTCCGCAATAGCGGCCATAACCTTCATTGTCCATGGTGATCGATCCGATGGTCCGTGCTACGGTTTTTTCCGGTTTGATACGGGTGCTGTTGGACACACTGTATTCCCGGCTCTCTGCCAGCCGGATCACACGGTCCGGAGAATCGATCCGGTTTGTAAAGACCCGATCATACAGT
>JAEEPV010000235.1 GCA_016284975.1 Solobacterium sp. | reverse complement strand
TCTTCAGTCGCTTCGCCACATAGGAACGCGTGCTTGCGGGTTTTCCTTCCGGCTGGAAATCCGGACCCGGTTCAAAACACAGAGCAATACCGGTAAAGGATTTGTCGAATTCAGTCATCGGGACTTTGACCGTACCTCTGGCAGGGTCATTCAGGACAGCCTGATTATTCTTGAATCCGTTAAGAACAACAAAATGGTTGAAATTCCAGTGAATGATGCACGGGAATGTGCCTTCATTCCGAATGGATTCAACTTCAAAACGATATCCGGCTGCTTCCAGCCCATAAGAGCGGGCAGCCTTCAGAATATTTTTCGCATTTGAACCGTCACGGGAAACACCGCAGTCCTTTCGAACCTGCTCAAGCGGGATCCACTTCTCATAGTAGGCAAGGATCATGGCAAGACATGCAGCACCGCATTCGAGTGCCTCCAGCTGCATGATCACTGGAACTTTTGAGATTTTATTGCCGGTAACGGGTTGTTTAACTTTTTTCGCCATGATTCACGCTAACCAAGAATCAGGCTGATCGGACGAATCCGCGCCATGATTACCTTTCCCTCATAAACACCGTCAGGCAGATCGCAGTCGCCTGACAGGGCAATGACATAATCGTTCTGATCAAGATGGAAGTAGGAAAGTTCCGATTCATCCATAAGGACACCTGCTCTCAGTTCGCTGGAGATGGTACGGATTTTGTACTCCTTGTCTCCAACCATGATCGTACTGGTGCTGCTGATCTCATTACTCAGTGAAGAAGAGATATAAGTATGGATAAGACCATCGTT
The DNA here is from genome assembly GCA_016284975.1 of Solobacterium sp. Classification (GTDB taxonomy): domain Bacteria; phylum Bacillota_I; class Bacilli_A; order Erysipelotrichales; family Erysipelotrichaceae; genus Bulleidia. Next base: position 6,106 of record JAEEPV010000235.1, on the reverse strand, counting down.
TACCGCGCAGGTTACATCTTCATGAGAATCAATACTGCCTAAATATCCCCAGAGAACAATTCCAGCCAAAAGTATTATAATTGCGACCATAACCAGAATCAGACTCGGCCGGATTACACGAATATAATCATTCAGCTGTTCCGGAGCGGTAAACTGCTCCAGACTCTTATCTCGAAACAGAGAATTGTTTTCTTTTTGCTCACTCATTCCTCATCCTCCTTTAGACCATGTTCTTCAACAATTTCACGGCATTTTTTCAGCAATCTGCGATAGCGTTCCGAAACGGCTTTTGCTTGAATGCCCAGTGTATTTCCAATTTCCTCATTTGACATGCCTGCCTGATAGCGCATCGCCAGAAAATCACGTTCAGAGTCTGTAAGATATGACAGAATCCGATACAGCCGGCGGTTGATATCATCCTGGAGAAGGTCAAACTCATCATCGACCCCCGGCTCCGTAATATCATCGATATCCACATGCGGCTGATTGGATTTCAGGCGATAAAAGTCTGTTACGGTATTTTTCGCAATATTGCACAGCCATGTGCGGACATTGGAACGGGTGTTGTCATAGCTTTCGTAATGAACCATGGCCTTCGTAAAAACATTGCTTACAATGTCTTCTGTATTCTCACGATGCAGCAGACGCATGTAAACATAGTTGTAGATATACGAATAATTATCCAGGTACACCTGTTCAAAATCCGGTTTTTTTACTTTCTTCATGTCAGTCATTGTTATATAAGATTATATCTTAAAAAAATTTATCATTTTTACAAAAATTTTTCATTTAATCAATAATCCTTAATTCTGGCTTTGCGGGACTGGATCAGGAAATAGAGACTGAGAGCCAGACCGGAAATGGAAATCCAGTCGGAGACATGCTGCAGCGGTGTTCCGGCATAAGTGACACGGTAACTTCCGGCGGAAGGACAGGAGACCTTCACAAGAGACTGTGATGAAGCATTTGCCATGATCGCAGTTCCCTGAGGATCGGCACAGACATATCCTTTATACCAGGTCAAAGGCAGTACAAGAGTACCGTTTTCAAAAGTGCCGGGTACGGTAAAGGTGAGGGTGGTACCATCCTTCTTGCAGGGGATGGAGAGCACATTGCCCTGCAGATCCCGGATTGCAGGTTCATAATTTCTGAAATCCGGAGAAGAAACAGGAAGGTACTCGCCACCGGCAAGTTCCACACGTTTATAAGTAGCGGAATAGTAAGGGTCAATAATTGATCCTGAAATCAGTTCTTCATAGGTGGTGTGCTCCCCAATTCCAAACGTCCGTGATGCGGCAGGGAGGACATGCCATATGCCTTCTCCGGTCACCAGCAGCAGCGCTGCCACGAGAAGGATCTTTTTTTCTTTGAACAGACAGGAAAGACCGATCCCTGCGGCGGCGGCGGGAAGGATCAGGGCAAGGATCATAAGACGCCAGGGAAACTGGATTACGCTCAGGAAGGAAAGATAATCCCATGGTACAAGGTCCAGCGGTAAAATCAGCGCAATCAGACCAGTTATCAGACAGATTCGCACTACCGGGTGTCTCTGGCGGATTTCACGAGGAACCAGCAGCCACAGAAGCGGGGAAAACATCATCATGTATCCCGGATTCAGGGTCATCTGCAGATTTCCTGGAAGATCATTGGAGCCATAACCGAATACGGTCGTATTGGCAGTATATTTCCACAGCGGCATGGAACTGGAAGACAGGTTGTTGGAAGATGCGTAGTAATGAAGAATGAACTTCTGGGAATGAAGCTGTTCCAGCATCGGCAGTGTATACCATGCCGTGCACAGAAAGGAAAGTGCCGCTGCTTTGAACACAGCGTAAAGAACATGACGGGAAGTATCGGGAAAACGGCAGATGAAAACAATGGCAAAGACAAGGATGCCGAACAGCGCACTGAGATTATGGGAACAGAGAAGTCCGCAGAGAGACAGAAACAGCAGTTTCCATCCGGACGCGTCTTCTTCCTCAAACAGAATGATCATCGCTTCTGTAAGCGTAATCAGAAACAGCATCGCTGACACTTCACCAAGTGCGCCCCGCACATAGACGTCGGTGATCCGGTAATTGGAAAACGTAAAAGCAGATGCCAGAAGAACGGCTGTAAACGGGTCTTTGCTGATGCGGTCAATCAGACAGCACATCGCATAGGCAGACAGTGCGGTCAGAACAACGATATTGAACTTCCAGCACCAGGCAAGACTGATACCGGAAAGATACAGGAGTGCGGAGGGAATCAGGAGCAGATCGTTATAGAACATTGGACTACCATATCCAAATCCGTTGTTTTTATACGGGTAGATGCGCGGAGGAAAACAGCCGCGGCTGAGCGATTCCGCAAGACCTTCAATCCGGGAGAGGTGAAACATCGTATCATGTTCCAGCGCAAGAAAACCACGGGAAAGCTGTGGCCAGGCAAACAGCGCGGTCAGAATCAAAGAGGCAATCAGATATGCAACATGTCGGTTTTTCAGCCGAAATACCATGATGGGAACACCTCAAGAAAATGAACATATTCCAAGCGGGTACCAAACCCGGTCAGAACAGGAAGATACAGAATGAATAATGCGACACATGCCAGCTCAAACAGCCGCATCATGCCGGAAGGTTCGCCGCGTCTTTTGTTCAGCATCCGGAAGACACAGACAATCGCCAGAATCATGAATACGCTAGAAGGATAGAAATGATAGGCGAAGACACAGCGGTCAATCAGCATCCATGGCAGAAGGGCACTGAAAAAACCGACCAGTATGAGCCAGGCAGAAAGAGAATGCTTTTTGACTGCTTCAACCACGGTCATCGGAACTGCTATCAGTCCGGCCAGCGAGATCAGCGGATTCGTAAAGCATGCAATTGTATGATAAACACCCGAAAGATCAGAACGGCCGTAATACCAGATTGGCCGATCATCCGTAAGCCATTGAATCCAGTTGCTTTGATACGGATGGGTCGCTGTCAGATTCGAATGATACCGATAGATATAGAGTGTCTGGTCGATGACTGTCTGAATAGAAGTGCCTTCTCTGGAAAACGGTGCGGGAAGATAGGCCGCGTAATAGATTACAAGCGGAATGAAGATAAAGAAGAACACTGCCCAGAGGATTGTTTTTAGTGCGTACTCCGGAAAACGCAGTGCATTATGATAGATTTCTGTTTCTTCTTCCGTCAGCTTGTCGAGCGTTTCCGAGTGAAGTGCCTCTGCCGCGGTGTATTCCCGATAACGGAAAAACAGTACGGTGAAAAACATCACAGCCAGACCGACTGCACTGTAGCACGCGGTCCATTTCACGGCGATGGCCAGTCCCATATCGATGCCGCATCTCAGCAGGACCAGCAGTGTTTCCCGCAGCGGCCGGTCATAAAAGGACATCCGGCAGTATTGGATCATGCGGTCTGTCATCAACAGGATGAAGAATACGCTCATTGGCTCAAGGGTGGCGATTCTGGATGTTGTCAGATGCATGAATTCCGCCGCAAACAGAACAGTGCCGAAACGGGCATACGTACGTTCCCGGAACAACAGGCAGAGAATATGAAACAACAGCGGCAGCATCCCGATTCCAAACAGGACGCCGGGCAGACGCCATGCGAACGGATTCATTCCAAACAGTCGGATTGAAAGTGCAATGATCTCCGTACCGAGCAGAGGATGCACCGTGTAATACATATATTGATGATGAACGATTTCCCAGGCGTTTCTCGGATGATACACTTCATCAAAATAGCTTTCATCATAATAGGTGGGATCCAGCGGAATCAGTTCCTGTTCGTCAATCATCCGTTCCGCAGGATATTCACTGTCTTTTGCATTGTCTTCACAGACTTTGACCGGCAGCCGTTTTCCTTGATAGGAATCGATAAACGCGATTTCTGTAACGGTGTCGCTGTCACTGCATGAAGTCATGCGGATATAGCGGTAATCCCAGCTTCCGTACCAGCTGAGGTAACGGTAGATGCTGCCTTCATTGAGTGTGGCAAGCGAAACCCATTCTTTCTGATCGTTGCTGCCTTCCACCAGGATGTCATTGAGGCCAAGCTGAAACCCACTGCTGCGGCTGTTGTTGTCGCCTTCCCCATAGAACACAATCATGCGGTCAAAGCGTGTATTCTGCGGCAGTTCAAAAATAACCTGCTGGCCTTCTGTGACCGGCTGCCAGGTTGTAACGGGCATCGTATGAGAACCGAGACGGTGAAACCCGATCAGAGCGAAAACTGCGCATACCGCATACAGAAAAAAACGGTCATCCCGATCAAATCGGACCGGCGGCAGGGTTCGCCGGAGAAAGGAAAGATTTCCGGATTCCGGTAAGACGGTCTGTTCAAGAGAAGGTACATCTTTCGTATTGTTTTTCAGAAAATACAAAACCAACAGAATCGCTGCGGCAGCGAAAATGAGAAACAGCAGTTCGCTGTTCTGAAAGACGGACAGACTGATGGTTCGCAGATGATCCAGCATAATATATTTATTATAAGCCTGCCTGCGAAAACTGCAGAAAGAAACCGGAAATACGCGAAGTAAAAAACCGCAGACTGCGGTTTTAAGAATGAACATGGAGATAATGATACGCTGCACCGATCAGATTGGCCTGATTGCCGAATTCACAGATTCTCAGCTGCGGGGGCTGAAAAACAAAGCTATCGAAAATTGTCCGGGTATAGATGCGTTTCATGATCTCTTCACAAAGCTCAGGCCTAGCGGAGATTCCTCCGCCCAGCAGAATTGCCTCCGGATCATAAATCTGCTGCAGATTCAGAATGCCGTTTGCTGCAGCCTGATAAAACCGGTCAACATGTTTTGCGTAAACCGGATTGGAGGAAGCTTCTTCGAATACGGTAATGCCGTCGAGCGATCCTGCGGGCAGATGACATTCTTCTTCCGCACTTCGTACGATATGGTTGGTGGAATAATGCGACCAGACATGAAATGAATTTGTTTCAAATGCATAATCGATGATCATCAGACCGAATTCTCCGGCAAGCTCCCGGCTGCCCGTATAGATCTTCCGGTCTTTGATGACTGCTCCGCCGATACCGGTTCCAAAAATCACAAAACAGCAGTCGCTGAGATCTTTCGCCGCACCAATCCACAGTTCTCCAAGCGCGGCGCAGTTTGCGTCATTTTCAATTGCGGCAGGCAGGCCTGTCACTTGATACAGCGATTCGACAACCGGAACATTATGGATCCATGGGACGGCACTTCTGCCGCCGACGACACCGGTGCTGCAGTTAACTGCTCCGGGAGAACTGACGGCAATCCCGTCCACGCTGTAGTTTGCCGCAAGAGATCCGATCTGTTCCAGGAACTCGCTGAAGGAGGAAGGAAGCGGTATCGATCCGGTGTCCGTCAGAGTACCTTTTTCATCACAGACACCGTATTTAACGGCAGATCCGCCGACATCAACGGTAAACAGCTTCATGGTAATATGCTCGCTTTCTGAAACCATTATACACAGTGGATGCGATTCAAATACGTTGTCTGAACACGGTATAATGATAATAATCTGAAGTTGGAGAACTGACATAATGGCTGAGGCGTTTCATGATACATTGATCGACTATATCAACTGGAGGGGGGATCTCAGTTTTCGGGCGGATCCGTTCAATGAAGTTGATAATGTGGTTCTTTCCGAACTTGTTTATCTGGATCTGTCAAAAGTATTGAAACCAATGCTGAAAAATGGACCTTTCGTTCGTGATGTCTATGATGCGATTGAGAAGAAAAACTGTTACCGGCTGCTGACTGTAACGGGAGGACACGAAGATTTTATTAAGGCGGCGGCTTCCTCAAACCGGTTTGGCAAGATCCGCGTGACAAATTATAAAGATGTTTTTGAAGCAGACAGAATGCAGTTTGCGGCTGCACATTTTGAACTGAGCGACCAGACATCTTATATTGCATTCCGCGGTACAGATAACAGTCTTGTCGGCTGGCGGGAAGACTTTATGTCGAGTTTTATGCATACACCCGGTCAGCAGATGGCAATCGATTATGTAAACGAAACGATGAGCAAAGACAGAGACTATTACATCGGCGGCCATTCCAAGGGTGGAAACCTTGCGATCTATGCGGCAGCGAATCTGAGCACTGCCATGCG
>JAEEPV010000234.1 GCA_016284975.1 Solobacterium sp. | reverse complement strand
CAAGTATGGCAACGAATTCATTATTCCTGAGATTCAGACTGACATGGTCCAGTGCCTTCTGCACAAGAGAGCCGGTCCGATACTCTTTACAGATATCTTTAATTTGAAGCACGGTTATAACTATAAAACAGAATTATGTGGAAACAATGGGTTTTGCTCAAAATTGACAGCTTTGTAGAAGTGTTTCATTTTGTCATTTCATAAGAAAAAATCATCTCCGATTTCGCGTTGTCGAAGATGATTTCGTCTTATTCTTATCGTTTAAAATCTGCGTTAAAGATGTGACATTTCGTATCAATCTCAATCCTGCCGTTATTCGCTTTCGCCTCTTCCTGAAGAACCCTCAGGACCTCTGTGTTGTCAATCCGGTCATTGAAGAGCAGACGGTCTGTATTATTGAAGCGCACAAGGGGGTTGATATCCCCGTCCCGCTCTGCGGTGGTTGCGACGTAATCGTTGACGGCCACCCGGAAGGTATCCTTTTCGTGTCCTTCGGTCCAGACACCGTGATCATAGAGCAGTTCGCCATCGCGCAGAATCGCATTCACTGTTTTTCCCGTGTAATATACGTCGATGCCGTGTATAAATGGCATCAGCCTGCTTCCGCCCGGCGTCAAAGAAAATTCCAGTGCTTCCAGGAGTTCATCTCCGCTCAGTTCATAACAGTACAGGTGATTGCCGAACGGAAACATGGAATAGACATCACTGACTGTTATCTGCATCTTTTCACTGCCGGCCGGCCGCTCAAAATCACGCCGCAGGCCATACCGGTTGTAGAACGAAATATCCGCGTCACACGCTCTCGCCAAAAGAGAGGTCACCCAGTTCCCGCCGACCGAACCACGCTCTCCGCTTTCCGGGAAATATGCAAAGGCATACACATCTTCCGTGATATAGCCGATCGATTCATTGAGGATGCTTTCCACACGCGTGATCGCCTCATCTGTGATCCGGATGATTTCCGGATCGAATTCTTCCGGATACTGTGCCGGATCTTTTGGAGTCATAAAGAACCGGTCGGACGAAACGGTTTTCACATCCGCAGTCCGCTGATATACCGCATTCCCGGAGGAATCCTTATCGAACACAAGTTCCGCGTAACCGTAGGAATTTGCTTCTGCATCCGGCATCACATATGGGATCCCGTATTCACTGACTCCCGCATCATCCATATGGACATGTCCTCCAAGCACGAGATCGATCGTCGTATCCTCCGCAAGGGAATCCACGACTTCAACGGGATCGGCATGAGTCAGAAGCAGAACTGCCTGACAGCCTTCGGTTTTCTCCAGCTCAACGGCCATATCCTCTATGACATTCAGGTCTTCCCGTATTTCAAGTCCGAGGTCTTTGAACCTGGCCTGCGCAATACTTCCCGAATAGTCTTCCGCATAGCCGATTACTCCGATCCGTACCGGAAGTTCTTTTCCGGTTTCATCGTTCGCCGTCTTTTCAAGGATCACATAGTCTTTCGCATACGAATAACTTTCCCCGTTCTGATAAAGATTCTGCACAATGATCGGAACCAGATTCTCATGTTTCTGACCGTCCTTTTCATAATCGTGCATCGTCTGATCCGGATCGGCGACCACATTGATTCCCGTGTCGAACTCGTGATTGCCAAGTGTTATGGCATCATAGTCCATATAATCAAAGGCTTCGAGAAACGGTTCTCCGTTGAGAACGTATGATATGGTATTTCCATGAAAGATATCCCCGTCATCAACCAGAATCGCTGTATCGGTACGATAAGTCCCGCTGCTGTTTCGTTTCTGATTGATCTGTCCGGCGATCCAGGAATAGGAGTATTTTACTTCCTCACCGTAATCACAGATATATCCGTGAATATCGGATGTTTCAAATACCGATAACCGATAGCCTGTTCCATCATCCTTCGGAATATCGCATCCCTGCTGAATCCGGTAAGGCGCAACATCGAAGTGGGTGTAATCCGTTGCGTCTTTCTCACTCCAGGTAGCGAAGACTCTTCCGTCCATACCGTAAACAAGATCGAAATCCCGGACTTCTTCTCCGTTCTTTTCGACTATTATCCCAGGGTTGTAAAGACCGTCTTCTGAATGGACAATCCATTCGCTTCCCTGTGGTTTGTCCGTTGTAAAATCCAGATACCAGCCGCTCGTATCTGCAGTGAGATAACCTTCCTCACAATGTAGATATAAACCGTCATCTGATGCTCGTTCACAGGTAAAGACCTGCGTATATTCCGGTACCTGCGTAATGCGTTCCGCATCCCCGACCACCCGGACTGCGCTGTATGCACCATCCGAGGTCAAAGAAGACATCGCCCGCATGACAGAGGGGCAGACAAGAAGAAAGCGGTCTCCTTCCTGAAGATCCGAAAAGGAAACACGTTCTGCGAGAAACGATTCTGTTTTCAGAGAATTTGTTTCTTCGGTTTCCGCAGCCGGTATTCCGGTTCCGCATCCTCCGGAGGATATCGCAAGCAATGCGGCACTCAATAGTTTGATTCCATGTTTAAATTTCATATAGATGTTCTCTCAGATGTATCTATTATGATGAATAAAAAACTGTAACCTCCGGATCATTCCTTTAGTTACAGTTTCGTGCGTTTATTCGCCCAGTGGTGTGCAGTCTCTGTTCAGCTCGGCAATGATTACAGGCAGTGCCTTATCAACTTTATCATTATCGATCTGGCAGGTACCGGCATTCTTGTGTCCGCCGCCTCCGTACTTGAGGCAGAGTTCACCGATATTGGCTTCACTGCGCTTATCAATAATGGATTTGCCGATCATGACTGCGGTGTTCTGCTTTTTGAAACCCCATGCGACATGAATGGAAATCTGTGTTTCCGGATACAGTGCATAGATCATGAAGCGGTTTCCGGTATAGATCGTCTCTTCGTTTCTGAGATCCAGGACAACAACTCTTCCTTCCACTCTTGCCAGCCGTTTCAGCTGTTCGACGAACTTCTCCTGCTGTTCAAAGTAAAGATCGACACGCTCTTTTACATCCGGCAGTTCGAGGATCTCATCGATGTTCATATTGATGCAGTGATCAATGAGTTCCATCATCAGATCATAGTTGGAAATACGGAAGTTGTGGAAACGTCCAAGACCCGTTCTCGCATCCATCAGGAAGTTCATCAGAACCCAGCCCTTGGGATCCAGAATCTCTTCTTTTGTGAAATCTGCCGAGTCACCCTTATCGACTGCCCACATCAGTTCTTCACTGATCCGCGGCAGTTTTTCCTTGCCGCCATAATAGTCATAGACGACCCGTGCAGCACTCCTGGCATCCGGATCAATAATATAGCGGTCTTTGTAATCAACCCCGACAAGACGGCTCAGCTCGGACTCATGGTGGTCAAACGCCAAACCTACCCGCTTATCAAATGGGAGGTTGGTTGTTATATCGTTGGATGTGATATCCACCTTGCCATCCTGTACATCCTTCGGATGCACAAACTTGATTTCATCGATCAGATCCAGTTCTTTGAGGATCATTGCACATACAAGACCATCAAAGTCACTTCTTGTCACAAGACGCTTCTTTTCAGACATATTCACTACCCTTTTTCTTTCTGTACTTTAATTTATTCTAGCATTCCCAGGGCGGTTG
>JAEEPV010000233.1 GCA_016284975.1 Solobacterium sp. | reverse complement strand
GCAGCGATCAATGCGCCGCAGGTACCTTCCATACCGCCCATGCCTGCACAAAACGGCGCACCAAGCTTCATAATCATCGCTTCCTCCAGCGGCAGCTGATCCTGAAATGCCATTAATACCGACTGGGCACAGTTACACCCATGATGCTTGTAATAAACAGCCAGTTCATCTTTTTCCATGTGACACTCCTTTTTGCAAATACATCAACATACACCCGAAATTGTACAAAAAATTTTCGTTGAAACTACCAGAAAACTGTCTTAAAATATTTATGTCGCATAGAGCAACAATGAAAGGACAATATATGAGAAGTATCGACAGTAAGACCATTTTTATGGTCGACTACGAGACCGATTCTTCCGTGGTCCGTGAATATATGACGACCATTGATTACCAGAAACTTTTATCAAGCGAACGCAATGGAAGCATCAAAATCATGAACCTCATGAAGATCGGAAACGTTAATGAGAAGGCTGCGTAGCCTTCTTTTATTTTTCACCGAGTACTTCTTTCATCCGCTCTTCATAACGTGCGATCACCTGATCCAGCACTTCATTTTCATCAATGTCAAAATCATTCAAAAGCGCGAGCAGAGAAAACAGGAGGTTTCCTGCTTCCTCCCGGATTTCTTCGCTGGTATGCAGTTCCTGCAGGCCGTAGTCACTTGATCCAAGCAATGCTTTTCCAAGATCCCCTGCCTGTGCAATCAGATCGATATACCGGCTTTCTTTACTGGCGGAAAGTCCGTAGCGCTCAACCAGCTGTTTTACCTTTTCCTGCATTTACCTTGATCCGCTTTCTTCTGGGTTTGTATAATCCCTTGTTATAGTTTTCAAACTGCAGAACATCTGACACGAGATATCCTTTTTCTCCGACTGCCAGAATTCCTTTGTTTACAAGCAGATCCAGACACCGTTTGATGATCTGCTTGCTGACATTCAGATCCTGTGAGGTCTGATCAAGATCTGCCACCCATTCCGCATCCGTACGCTTTACCGCTATATATGAGCAAAGCATATATTCAAACGGAAATTTCTGAAAGAAGAAGGAATTCATCGACTGATCGAGAGTCGCAGACAGATTCTCTGCTTCTTTCCGGAGAAAACTGTTCTGTCCGAGCAGTGTTTCCCGATTCGTTTCAAACGGGATGGAAACCGCTTCAATGTCGGTTTCACATACCGCTCTTGTATGTGCACATCCGTCACTGCGGAACAATGCGGATTCATCAAACATGCCGCGATTGACATAGCGTCCAAGAATCAGACCCGGTTTGTCTCCTGCCGGAATCAGCGTCTTTACCGTGCCGTTTCTCAGAAAATACAGATACTCCAGCGGTTTTCCGTCTTCACAGAGAATATCGCCCTCTTTAAATGAAACTTCCTGCGGATTTACGATATTTTCAGGCTCAATGCCATATTCTTTCAGCAGTTCAATACTGCTGTCTAACTGATCTTTCTCTTCCATATTCGATATCATATCACCCCATATGTAAAATGGCGATGCACATCCTGCTTCGCCATAGAAACCTATCGGTATTTGGAGCACAGCATCGCAAGAATATGCAGTGCCTGCTGAAACTTTCCTTCTTTGATCAGCTCGTTTACCTCTTCTTCGGTATGGATCTCAACCTTCAGAAATTCGGTTTCATCCAGATGCTGATCGGAAGTGCGTACACAGTTTTTTGCCTCAAAAAGTATGGCATAGTTGTCTGCGATCGTAGCGTGAGATGGAATCGTCAGAAGATGACGCCACTCCGATGAGATATAGCCGGTTTCTTCCAGCAGCTCCCGCTTGGCCGCTTCCAGCGCAGCCTCGGTCTGATCTTTTTCCAAACCGTCTTTTTTCTCAATACCTCCGGCACAGAACTCTGTCGTAACTTCACGAATGCCCTGACGGAACTGTTTGACGCAGATGTATCTGCCTTCGATATCGGTTGCGGCAATGACAACAAAATTTCTGCGGGAATAGCTGTAGAACGGTTCGAATACCGTACCGTCCGGAAACCGGTATGCATGACGTCGAAAATCAATCCATTCGTCCTGTACCAGATGTTCCGTACGGACCTCTTCCCAGATCAGATCTTCATCTTTGCTGTTATCCATGGTTGTTCTCCTGTAAGAAAGCGGCAGTGTCATTCTGCCGCAATTGCTTCAATCTGATTCCATACCTGTTCGATTCCGGTCTTTTCCGTACCGGAAACAATACAGATGTCTTTTGGTGTCACTTCCAGCAGCCTGGCGATCTTTGCGGCTGCCTGAATGCCGGCACCTCTTGATAGTTTGTCTGCCTTCATGCATACCGGAAGCAGCTTCAGGCCGCTTTCCCGTGCGAAGTCCCGCATCAGAAGATCATCTTCATTCGGAGTCCTTCGGATATCCAGTACCAGAACGACGCCCTTCAGGGTTTCCCGTTCATGCATGTACGGATCGATCAGCTTCTGAAAGGATTCAGCAGAAGAATCACCTCCAACCGCATAGCCGTATCCCGGAGAATCGCAGAAGACATATCTGCCGTCAATCTCAAAGAAATTCAGCAGTCTTGTCTTGCCCGGTGTCTTGCCGGTATAGGCAAGTTTTTTCCGATTCACCAGGGTGTTGATCAGTGTACTTTTGCCGGCATTGGAACGTCCGGCAAACATAATCTCCGGCAGACTGCTTTCCGGCCACTGTGAACGGTCTGCCGCAGTGGCCAGAAGCTTTACGTCATGATACTGCATCAGCGCACCAGCGCTTCCTTCAGTACCTGAGACATGGTCTCTACCGGTACAAAGGTAACCTTGTCTTTTACCGGCTGGGGAACATCATCGAGATCTCTGAGATTTGCCTTGGGCATCAGGATCTTTGTAATCCCGGCACGATTGGCCGCAAGTGACTTTTCACGGAGTCCGCCGATCGGCAGAACATTACCGCGAAGCGTAACTTCACCCGTCATCGCAAGATCCGCATGAACCGGCTTATCGCTCAGTGCACTTACCAGTGCCGTCGTCATCGTCACACCTGCAGAAGGACCGTCTTTTGGAACTGCCCCTTCCGGGATGTGAATATGAATGTCATGTTTCTCGAAGAATGCAGGATCAATGCCAAGTTCTCTGGCGTGAGCCTTGACATAGTCCAGTGCGATTTCGGCGGATTCTTTCATGACATCTCCCAGTTTTCCGGTCAGTGAGAGCTTGCCCTTTCCTTCAAAGTAATTCACTTCAATGGAAAGCACATCGCCGCCAAAGGAAGTATAGGCAAGTCCGGTGACGACACCGACCTGATCCTTCTTTTCCTTAACACCGTACTCAAACATTTCCTTGCCAAGCCATTCATTGATCAGCTTTTTGGTGATCGTGACGGACTTCTTATCCTCATTGAGGATTTCAAGAACTGTCTTTCGGCAAAGACTGCCGATCACACGCTCCAGCTGACGAACGCCCGCTTCACGGGTATAGTGGCGGATCAGATACAGGATCTCCTTTTCCTTCAGTTTGAACTGAGAAGCCTGAAGGCCGTTCGCCTTAAGCTGTTTCGGAATCAGATGATCCACAGCGATCTGAACTTTATCTACTTCTGTATAGGAAGGAAGTTCAATGATTTCCAGACGATCCTGCAGCGGTGCCGGAATATTGTCCAGATAGTTGGCTGTGGCAATAAACAGCACGTTGGAAAGATCATACGGTTCTTCCAGATAATGATCCGAGAAGAACTGGTTCTGTTCCGGGTCCAGCACTTCCAGAAGCGCACTGCTCGGATCACCCTTATAATCAGCACCCATCTTGTCGATTTCATCGATCAGGAATACCGGGTTGATAACCTGCACCTTCTTCATTCCCTGAATTACGCGTCCCGGCAGTGAGCCAAGATACGTGCGGCGGTGACCGCGGATTTCCGCTTCATCACGAACGCCTCCAAGAGACATTTTGACGAATTTCCGGTCCAGCGATCTCGCAACGGATTTGGCAAGACTGGTCTTGCCGACACCCGGAGGACCGACGAGGCAGAGAATCGGAGAATTCAGATTTCCGGTCATCTGTTTGACGGCCAGATATTCCATGATTCTCTGTTTGACTTTTTCCAGACCATAGTGATCTTCATCGAGAATACCGCGGACAGCCTTGAGATCGGAATTATCTTCCGTCTGCTGCCACCAGGGAACCTTCAGCAGCCAGTCAAGATACGTGCGTTCTACGCTGGCTTCTCCGCTTCCCTGCGGGAGAAGTTCATACCGCTGAATCTCTTCTCTGGCCTTTTCCTTGACATGTTCCGGATACGGATTCTTTTCGAGCATTTCCCGCATCGTAGAAACATCATCGGTCAGATTGGATACGTCACCAAGTTCTTCTTTTATGGCTTTGCGTTTTTCCCGCAGATAGTATTCCTTCTGTCCGTCGTCGATATGTTCTTTGACTTTGTCATTGATTGAAGTCTCCAGTTTGGAGAACTGCTGCTGCTTTTCCAGTTCTGCGATGATCTGAACCATACGTTCATTTACATCAACGGTTTCAAGCAGCCGCTGACGGACCGGTGTTTCCAGCGGGAAGTACTGTGCAAACTGATCCGTCAGAGTCAGCGCACTGACACCTTTGGAAAGCTGAGAAATAATATCCGCCGGGAATGCGCTTGAAAGATTGGACATCTTTTCGAAACTTGTGATGATCCGTTTGACCAGAGCCACTTCTTCCATCGAATTGCCCTGAATATCATCCATCGGCATGATGGTAGCCATCATCATATCTTCCGTATCTTCCAGGTCAACCAGTTTGGCCCGCTTCATACCGGTAAATGTGACGCGCATGAAGCCTTCCTTGCGTCGTACGATCTTGATCTTGGACAGTGTGCCCATATCATAGAGATTCTCCTTAACCGGATTATCGACCATAATATCGTTCTGACATACGACCCAGACCATTCCGTCGTAGTTGGCGGAAGCTTCGTTGACGGCATTGATCGACTTCTGACGTCCGACTTCAATCATGACATCCAGACCAGGGAATACGACGATTCCACGGGTGCAGATAACAGGTACTCTTGTTGTTACATTGTTATGAGCTGTCATTGCATACCTCCATTTCTTTACAAAATAAGACGCAAGGGCGCGTCTTATTGTTTTGTTTTGTTATTTCAGGCTTTCGCAGCGTGCTCTTTTACGAATTCCACTGCTTTTCGATTGGCAATATCCTTCTTTACGATTCCTTCATCAATTGCATTGCGTACCTGTTCTGCATCGAGACGGTACATATCCGCAAGATCATGGAATTCCTGTTCGAGCTCTGCGTCACTTACCTCGATCTCTTCTTCACGGGCGATCTGCTCTAAGACAAGACGCAGGCGAACTGCTTTTTCTGCATCATCCTTATAATTTTCAGCGATCTTGTCAGGATCGGTATTCAGCATCTTATAGTACTGCTTCGGATCCATGCCATACTGACGAATCTGTGTTTCGAACTGACGAACCATCTGTTCTGCTTCATCGTCAATCATCGGCTGAGGAATCTCAACTTCTGCATTCTCTGCAACCTTCGCAAGCAGCTTTTCATCTGCCTCACGTTCTGCAGCACTCTTCTTGTTGTTTTCAAGACGTTCCGTGACGGTCTTGCGCAGCTGTTCAACGGTCTCCACGCCCGGAGCATTGATATCTTTCGCAAAATCATCATCGAGTTCCGGAAGAACCTTATGCTTGACTTCGTTGACCTTTACCTTGAAGACGACATCTGCACCGGCAAGCTCCTCAGAATGGTAGTCCTCCGGGAACTTCAGTTTCAGCTCTTTTTCTTCACCGGCTTTTGCGCCGATCAGCTGTTCCTCAAACCCCGGAATGAAGGAGTTGCTGCCAAGGCGGAGATCATAACCCTCTGCTTTTCCGCCTTCAAACGAAACACCGTCCTTGAAGCCTTCATAGTCGATGTTGACGGTGTCACCGTCCACTGCCGGCTCCTCGGTTGATTCGATATCCGCATAAGTTTCACGCATGCGGTTCAGTTCGTTTTCAATCTCTTCGTCGGTAACGGTAGTATCGCCGAGTTCATACGGCAGATCCTTATACTGTCCAAGTTTTACTTCCGGAGTTACATAGAACTCAAATACAAGCTCACAGGAATCATCGTTTACGGAACGTACATCCAGTGTCGGACGGCTTACCGGTTCCAGATTCTTCTCTTTCATTGCATCGAACATCCATTTGTTGGCATGTTTTTCAATTGCGTCATACCAGATCTGTTCGCCTGTAATATATTTCTTCAGCATTGCCTTCGGGGCAAATCCCTTACGGAAGCCCGGAATCGCAACCTGTTTGGCAATCTTGTTAAATGCCTTCTCACATACGGATTTCCAGTCACTGCCGTCTACGACAACGACCAGTTCACCTTTGGAATGCTCTTTTAATGTCCATTCTGACATAACATACTCCTTTATCTATATAAATAACCTGAACCAGTATAGCAGTTTTTATGAAATCAAGCTATAACGATTTTTAGCACTCTCACACAAAGCCTGCTAAAGCATTATATCCCGTCAGTTTAGCACTGTCAACTATCAAGTGCTAACTGCCTGAACAGCTTGATTTATGCGAATTTCCGTACGGTTTCATCCTGTTCGGCGATCCCTTTCAGCCGTTCTTTCAGTTTCTGCATTCCCATCGCTTCAGCGGCCTCCAGACAGGATTGCAATGCCAGTTCCTTTGCCTCAGAGGCTTCATAGCTCAGCGGCAAAGCCATATAGCACCTGGATACCAGAACCGTTTTGGCAATTTCCAGCAGTGAGGGTTCCTTCCCAAGCCACTGGTTCATACAGTTCAGCGCAAGCCGAAAACCTTCACTTCGAGTAACGGGAGTGACCGCATCCCCGTGAAACGTATATTCAATCCCGTTTTTCTGAATGGTAAATTCCTCTGCGATCTCCTGCTCTGCCAGCAGTTCGATCATCATCGCCGCTGCTTCCGGTACCGGATCCTTGCTCAGCCAGTCCTGAATCTGCGGTACGATCGTGCGCAGATTCCGATCGGCAAGCGCATTCACGGCAGCCAGCTGGGATGCCGGTCTTCCTTTCAGCTGATGCAGAAGATGTTCCATGGATTGTTCCCCATGTTCTCTCTTTTCCGCTTCGCAATACCGCAGGCGCCCTTCCAGCTGCCGCAGCTGCTGTTCCGCATCTTCCGGAATATACGGCATTGAAAACTCCCGCTTCAGAAGAAAGCGGGCTTCTTCCAGGTTTCCGGAATCCAGAGCCTGTTCGATTTCAGTTTTGATTTCATCGTAATAGTTCATAAAAAATAAGAATGCCACCGGAGTCTCCGATGGCAGAAATGGCGTCCTCGAACGGACTCGAACCGTTGACCGTCCGCTTAGAAGGCGGAAGCTCTATCCAGCTGAGCTACAAGGACAGCTCAATTACTATAGCAAATCGACTCTTCTATTTCAAGGCAAGACCACTCTTTCGATAGACACGTATTTCACTGCCTTCCAGCTCGATCACCATAAAGGAAGGCTCACTGCCGTCACGGTTATGCCAGATACTGCCGGGGTTCAGACACCGCACCCCTTCTACTGTCTGATCGGTGTAGAGATGGGTATGTCCGAACAGTGCGATATCACACTGATTTTTCTTTGCCCGCTGGGCTAAATAGTGATATTCACCGAAATAGACCAGGCGTGTGCCGTGGGTCAAATAAATACGGTGCTGCCCGACTTCCAGCACAAGTTCTTCCGGTGCATCATAGAAATCGTTGTTGCCGCGAACCTGTGCATACGGACCATACCGGCGTACCGGTTCTCTGCTGTCGCCGCAGTGGAAAAAGTAATCCGCATCCGGAAACAGTGTCGGCAGAAGAATAATCGGATCCATCATTCCGTGATTATCGGATACCGCAACGATCTTGATGAGAGAATCTTTTTCCATATCCGAATTATACAGGCAAAGCAAACGGTGGAAAAGAGGCGAAAAAAATATATAATGAACACAAGGAGACAGGACCAATGATTAATTTGAATCCCTGGAACTACTATATATTGTATGCGGCGATCGCAGCCGTTATTATCATGATTCTCACCCTGATCAAACCGCTGAGCAATCTGCTGAAAGCAATTGACTCCATGAAACCTGATCTTGATGCGATCAGCCGGAATGCAGATTCGTTTTCCACCAAATCGGTTGCGGTCAGCGACACGATAAAGAATACCGGCAAGACGCTGAAGACAGCTGTTACAGCAGCTCTGGTACTGAATGCCCTTCGCAGAAACTACAACTCTGAAGGTGAGGCAAAAGGTATTAAAGGCGTCAGCAGCGCGGCGGTTAAAACCGCACGGGAAGAGATCAATAAAAACGATCTGGAGCTCGCCCGTAAAATTTCGAAGATTTCCATATAAAAACTTCGGCAGCCCCGAAGTTTTTTATTTGATCTGCGCTTTATAGCGGGCAAAGGATAATCCGCTGTCATGAATGGTCTTGGCAAGATCCGTACCGATATAACGGTAATGATACGGTTCAGCCTGATGTTCGGTCAGTGCTTCATCATCTACGTTCCAGGTCTCCATGAATCCGTACTTCCAGGCATTTTCTTTCAGCCACTGGTACTGGATCGTTTTTTCAAATTCTTCATCCGAAAGTCCTTCGACGGAAAAGTCTACTGCCAGTCCAAGCTGATGTTCATCATGCCCGGGCTTTGAAACATACAGGCCGGCTTTCTCCCCATAGGATTCCATTGCTTCTTCGTATGCCCGTTTCTGTTTCGTGTGGGATACATATCCGGTTTCAATCTGCAGACCGCCGCAGGCATGGGCATCGGAAAGTGTGGAAGTAATTCCCCCGCATAACGAGAGCAAAGGCTGCTGCAGGGATTCATTCACTTCCAGGATCGCACCGTCTTTGGTCGGAATCTCTTCACTGAGATACTGCAGCGAGGGTTTCCGTGTACTCAGTGTATGGGCTGCGTCCGGATAGGCATCTGTATTCATCGCATAGGCAATCAGAGAACAGTCCTCATCCATCTCATTCTGGATGTAATACTGGATATCCTCATATTTGTAGTTTCCCGGAGCCAGATACGATGCCAGCTGATCGGTCGTCATCAGATTGCGGGTCTCTTCGACCATTTTGACGATCATGGCCGGGCTTTTGTCCCACTGGCTTTCCGAAAGCTTTTTGTATTCTGCGGCATGATAAATCGAAAATCCGTCTTCCTGAATATAGGCAATAAACATGTTCGGCGGAATGGAATACTCAATGATATATTCGATCTCTTCTTCCGTCAGATACTGTCGGATCAGCTTGCGGCTGTTTTCATCTTCATAAGGATATCTTGCCAGGCTGTCATATTTGACATTCAGGATCTCCAGACAGCATATTGAAAACAGAACGATGGCACATACAAATACCGCCGTCCACTGTTTCTTCGCTTTCCCTTCCAGTACTGTCGTATCAAGCATCTTCAGCATTATATCATTCTTCATGAAGCGCCTCATAAACATTCTTCGCAGCCGCAGCCGGCACCACTTCCGCAAGCTGTTCTTCGCTTGCCTGTTTCAGTGCAGTGAAGCTTCCGAATGCCTTCAGCAGCTGTTTTTTCCGTTTCGGTCCGATTCCTTCAATCTCATCCAATACAGAACGGGTCTGCGCTTTCTGCCGCAGCTTCCGGTGATAACTGATCGCAGATCGATGTACTTCATCCTGCATCCTGGTCAGAAGAAAGAAGAGCGGACTGTCTTTCGGGATATCAAATGTATCCCCGTTGGTATCCATCAGTGCATTCGTATTATGCCTGTCATCCTTAACCAGTCCCATAATCCGAATCTGATCCGACAGGCCCAGACTGTCGAGCACTTCCCTTGCGGCTGCGATCTGTGTCCAGCCGCCGTCAACCAGAATGCCGTCCGGCATCCTGCCGTTGTCTTTGAGAAGCCGGAAGTATCTGCGGTAGACTACTTCCTTCATCGAATCCACATCACTGTTGGCAGTATGCAGCTTATAAAGCCGGTAGTCTTTCCGGGATGGGATTCCATCCTGATATACAACCAGCGCCGCAACGGTCAGTGTTCCTGCGGTATGGCTGTTATCGAACAGTTCGATGCGGTTCATCGGGCAGCCGGCAAGCTGATTCAGATCCTGCTGCGCCTGCAGTGTTGCGCTTTCCTGCTGTTCCACAACATCAAACTTTAATTCAAGTTGTTTCCGCGCGTTATCCGTACACATTTCGATCAGACGTCTGCGGTAGCCGCGCATGGGTCTTGTGACTTCGGTGTTCAGTACCGAAGAAAGCTGTTCCAGCGCATCATCGTCCAGAGCAGCCGGTACACAGAGTTTCATCTTCGGGTGATTTTCATAGTACTGGATCACAAAGGTCAGGAATTCTTCCTGGGCATCTCCGTATAAAGGTGAAAGACGGAACTCCTTGTTCAGCACGACACCCCTGCGTACGAGGAAGCCGGTAACAGCAATATAGCCCTTATCGTCATACCAGGAAAACACGTCAAAATTGTTTCCGGATACCTTTTCGATATTCTGCGTCGAAGCGGTAATAGAACGAACACTGTCGAGCAGATTCCGATATTCCATCGCCTTCTCGAATTCGAGATCGGCAGAGGCTTCCTGCATTTTGACCGTCAGTTCTTTTATGACGTCATCCGTATCGCCGTTGAGAAACGAAGCTGCCTCCTCTGCCATCTTACGATAAGTCTGGGGGTCCACTTCATACTGGCACGGGCCAAGGCACTGGCCCATATGGTAATACAGGCATACTTTATCGGGCAGATGTACGCAGCGCCGGAACGGATACAGTGACTGCAGCAGCTTCTGCGTGCTTCTGGCAGCAGAAGCATCCGGGAACGGGCCAAAGTATCTTGCCTTCCGGTCTTTCTTCATATCCCGTGCGATCAGCAGCCGCGGGTAATCTTCGCTGGTCAGCTTGATGTAAGGATACGAGCTGTCATCCATGAACTGAATGTTGAATCTAGGCCGGTATTTCTTGATCAGATTGATCTCGAGTACAAGTGCTTCCGTTTCACTTCTGGTCACGATGAAATCGAAGTCCTCGATTTCCGACACGAGTCTTGTCGTCTTGAAATCGTGGGCTCCGGTAAAATACTGATTCACCCGGTTATGCAGATTCTTCGCCTTTCCGACATAGATGATCTCATCATTGGCGTTTTTCATCTGATAACTGCCGGGTTCAGTTGGCAGATTTGCCAGTTTTGCTTTCAGGTATTCTTTATCCATCAGTCTTTCATTGTTACGACCGTTGCACCGGTGCCGCCTTCATTCGGCATTCCGTACCGGTAACTGTCCACCGAGCTGTCTTTTGCCAGCGTTTCCTGTACCATCTTGCGCAATGCCCCGGAGCCATCCCCATGGATGATCCGGAAGCTCTTCAGACGTGCAAGTTTCGCCGAATCCATATAATCGAGCAGTTCTTCCCGCGCCTCATCGACATAAAGTCCGATCAGGTTGCACTCCATCGGAACCGAATCCGGTATGGTAAAGGAAGATACGCTCTGCTCCGGCTTCTTTTCCTTTGGCAGCCGTTTTAAACTCGGACGGATCTGTGCAGGCTTCACCTTTACTTCCCGTCCATTCAGCAGGATGACGATCTCCTTCTTGCGGATACTGACGATCCGGGCAACTGCACCGCTGGAACGCAGTTCCACGGTATCCCCTTCCCGGAAATCTTCCGGAGAGGATCTGACGTCTTCCGCTGTACTGGCATTGATCGTATCGAGCTGTGTTTTCTGTTTCAGCAGTTCGTGATATTTTGCCGTACTCGAGCTTTTGCGAAGATCTCTGAGGATCGCATCCGCTTCTTCCCGGGCGTGTTCGACGATCTCTTCGGCTTCCCCTCTTGCCTCATCCAGCAGTTGTTCCCTGCGGGAAGCGATCCGGGCATGTTCTTCTTCCAGGGTCTTCTGGTATTCCTTGATCTTTGACAGCGATTCTTCCAGCTTCCGGTTTTTCTGTTCCGCTTCCATCAGCTGTTTTTCCAGCCGTTCCATCATGCCCTCTTCATCCGTTTTGGACTGCTGTTTCAGAAACCGGGCGTAGCTGATGACACCGGAAGGCAGTCCGCAGCGTTCCGCGACCGAAAGTGCGTTGGACTCTCCGGTGATTCCTTCGAGATACCGATAGGTCGGCCGCAGCGTCTTTCCGTCAAATTCCACGGTTGCGACAAGAATATCATCATGTCTTCTGCCATAGGCTTTCAGACGGCTGTAATGTGTTGTTGCGATAACCGTTGCCTGCCGTTTGCGAAGTTCATTTAAGATTGCAATCGCAAGGCTTTCGCCTTCTCTTGGATCTGTGCCGCTGCCGATCTCATCGAGCAGGATCAGAGAATGATCCGTCGCTTCTCTCAGCATCTCTGCCTGTTTCTCAACATGGGCAGAAAACGACGAGAGCGAACTGGCCACCGACTGATCGTCGCCGATATCCGCAAATACACGGTCAAAAAACGGAATATCTGCTTCCTCTGCGGTTACCGGCATACCGCAGTAGGTCATCAGCGTAAACAGACCGAAGATTTTCATCGATACCGTTTTGCCGCCGGTATTGGGACCGGTGATCAGCAGTGTATGATACGGATCCTGAAGGTTGTAATCATTTTTGACCGCGTCCTTTTCCGGGATCAGCGGATGTCTGGCCTGACGAATC
>JAEEPV010000232.1 GCA_016284975.1 Solobacterium sp. | reverse complement strand
CAGAGCCTGCTGAAACAGCAGTGAGCGAAACCGAAGCACCTGCGGAAACAGGATCCGAGGAGACAGAAGGGAAGACACTTGTTGTTGTCTTCTCCGCAACCGGAACCACAAAGGCGGTCGCGGAGAAAATCGTCTCGATCACCGGTGCGGATCTGTATGAGATCAAGGCAGCACAGGAATATACCGATGCGGACCTTGACTGGCATGACAGCTCCAGCCGTACAACAAATGAACAGAATGATCCGACGGTGCGTCCGGAGATTGCGAGCGATCCCGTATCCCTGGAAGGATATACCACGATCTATATCGGTTATCCGATCTGGTGGGGTGAAGAACCGCGCATCATGGATACCTTTGCGGAGATGTATGACTTCACCGGAATCACGATGATCCCGTTCTGTACATCCGGCAGCAGCGGAATTGGACGGAGCGGAAAGAATATTGCGGAAAATGCAGGAAGCGGAACCTGGTTGGACGGCCGGCGGTTCGGTGTAGGCGCATCGGAAGAAGAAATTCGTTCCTGGATCGAGGAGTTGAACTGACAGAACACGGAGGACGGATTTATGCAGGGAAATAATCGGACAGTAAAGCGGACCGTTGATATATGCATGACCGTCCTTTTACTATGCTTGATGGCTTATCAGGTGACGGGTGAGGAAGCCCATGAGTGGATCGGTATCGGTATGACAGTACTTGTCATACTGCACCAGATTCTGAATCGAAGATGGTACGGTGCGGTGTTTAAAGGAAAATACAATGCATACTGCAGCCTTCAGACCGTGATCAATGTGCTTCTGATCGCGGCGTTCATTCTCACCGCGTTCTGCGGTATGTCGATGAGCACATATGCAGTACCGTTTCTGTATGGTATCGCAAAAGTATCATTTGTAAGACGCACGCATCTTGCATTGTCGCACTGGGCGTTCGTCTTTATGGGACTTCATCTCGGTCTGAATGTGCCGGTGATGACAGCCGGGCTGAAGCTGAACGAGAAACAGAAAGCATTTTTATCTGCGATAAGCTGTTTCGCCGGGGGCATCGGACTGTTTCTGTTTTTGCGGAATGCGATGCCGGATTATCTGTTTTTCCGGGTTGCCTTTGCATTTCTTGATTATGAAAAAGCAGGAATTCTTGTGTTCCTTGAAAATGCATTAATGCTGGGGTTCTGGGTATTTGCAGGAGATCAGGTGGCAGCGTTTTGTCTGAATCGACTTCGGAAACCGGAGGACCGGAAGAATCCGCATCTGCCGGTGATTCTCCTGATGGCTTCGATCATTCTAGGACTGGTTCTGAATAGGATGTTTCCTTCAGAGAACATAAACAGTTCCGAAGACGGTAACTGGAATGCACCGCAGGAAACATCTTCCGCAGAGACTTCAGAAAACGCACGGGAAAGTACTGCGGCACAGAATCTTTCTGATGTTACAGATGAATTTGTATATATCGAGGGCGGCACATTCCTGATGGGAAGTCCGGAGTCGGAAAACTGGCGTATTGACGATGAAACCCAGCATGAAGTAACAGTATCTTCGTTTTACATTGATCTTTATGAATCCACTCAGAGCGAATATGAACGTCTGATGGGAAATAATCCCAGCATGTTCGTCGGTGAAAAACTTCCTGTGGAGAACATCACATGGCTGGATGCTGTGCAGTATGCCAATGCCAGAAGCATTGATGCAGGACTGACTCCGGTTTATACCGTGACAGAAGGCGACGTTACCTGAAATCTGGGCGCAGACGGATACCGCCTGCCGACAGAAGCAGAGTGGGAATATGCATGCGTGCCGGAACGAAGACACTGTTCAACACGGAAAAGTCACCAGATGCCGCAGAGGCAAACTTCTACGGACACTATCCGTATGAGATCGAGGAAAACTATTTCAACAACTCGGTCCTTGAGGCAAAACCTGGCGAATACCGGCAGACAACGATCGATGTCGGGAG
This sequence comes from Solobacterium sp., assembly GCA_016284975.1. Taxonomy (GTDB): domain Bacteria; phylum Bacillota_I; class Bacilli_A; order Erysipelotrichales; family Erysipelotrichaceae; genus Bulleidia. Next base: position 4,777 of record JAEEPV010000232.1, on the reverse strand, counting down.
TTTTGAGCCGAATGCAGGGGGGTCTTTATGACTGTCATGGCAACGTGAATGAATGTTGCTGGGATTGCTACGTAACGTATGATACTGCACAGAATACAGATCTGACAGGTGTATCCTCCGGCACACGCCATGTGTACCGCAGCGGCGGATGGAATGACTTTGCAAAGAATATGCGCAGTACTTGCCGTGCGGCAGGAAAGGCCGATATGGCAAGCTTTAATCTCGGTGTGCGTCTGGTGCGCAATGCGGATAAAAACGCAGCGGTACGGTATCCGCAGGTGAAAGCGTACCAAATGCAGTGAACGGCGGAAGAATTCTGATTGCCTACTTCTCCTGGAGCGGCAACACAAGAGGAGTTGCAGAGGAGATCAGACGGCAGACCGGGGCGGATGTCTTTGAGATCATTCCGGTACCTGCATACTCCGATGATTACAACACGGTCTTAATGGAAGCACAGGAGGATCAGCACTGACAGGCAAGACCGCAGCTTTCTGCCCTTGTGGAAAATATGGATGACTACGATATGATTCTGCTGGGCTTTCCGACTGGTGGGCATCCATCCCGATGCCGATCGCGTCCTTCCTGGAGGAATATGACTTTGCCGGGAAACAGATCATTCCGTTCTGCTCTCATGGCGGAGGGCGGTTCGGCAAAAGCCTGACCGCAATCGCGAAGCTGGCGCCGGATGCCCTGATCGGAGAGGGATTATCCGTTCATTATTCAGGCGGTGCCTCACTTGCGGATGATGTATCCGCATGGCTGGACTTAAACGGAATCAAACACTGAAAAGAGGAATCAAGATGAAGATAACAGTACTTATGGGAAGTCCGAACAAAAAGGGATCCACGTCGATCCTGACAGAGGAATTTGTCCGGGGTGCAGAGGATGCCGGTCATACCTGCAACGTGATTGATGTCTGTCACGCAGATATTCACGCATGTACCGGATGCGTTGCCTGCGGCTATGAAGGCCCCTGCGTGCAGAAGGATGATATGGAGGTTATCCGCAGAGAACTTCTGCAATCCGATATGGTCGTGTTTGCGACTCCGCTTTATTACTATGGAATGAGTGCGCAGATGAAAACAGTTGTGGACCGTTTCTGTTCCTTCAACAGCAGTTTGAATCAGAGACATCTGAAGTCCGCACTGCTTACCGTCGCATGGAATGCGGACGACTGGACATTTGACGCCCTCGCAGCGCATTACAAAACGCTGGTTCGCTATATAAACTTTGAAGATATGGGGATGGTGCTCGGTTACGGCTGCGGAACACCATCCATGACACGGCGCAGCAGTTATCCTGTACAGGCATACAGCCTTGGAAACAGTCTCTGATACCTGCGCACAGAACAATAGAAAACGGGAAGAGATTTTCACTGCAAATTGATAAATAAACGACACTTTCAAAGAAATTCAAATTTTTAGTTGCTGCTTTTCCGCATCAGCCGATTTTTTATGGAATTCATGCGATTATTTCGTATATTTACAGTAAAAGAGAGGAAAACACAATGCAAGATGAAATTAGGGAAAAGCATCTGGATGATGAGGAACTCAAACCCGTAAGCGGCGGTTCAAGCAGGGAAACGGATGAACTTGTTGCACTTTATAACAGATATAATCCTGATCGCCAGGTCAAATTGTATTGCCCGGCTGTACTGGAATGGGTTTTCTCGGTATGGGATTGTGATTATTACTGCCGTACCAATCCGAACAGACCTGTCGTTCATAACCGTGAGGGCAGGAATACGTATGAACTTCCTGGTTATGGCACGGTTGGGCACAGACAGTTCATGAAATTGACCGCTGAAAGAGCGGCCGCAAAGGCAATTTGAGTGGGCGGACTCTTTAGAATAATCCTGCTGTAATACAAAGACAGAATTCTTTGCTGGAACTAACTTAAAAGATGTAATTACATCTGAGAAAAAACGCATTATTACGGTGTAATCCTAAGCGGCTTGTCTCCATGCAGATTCATTCTGATCTCATCTGATTGTATTTGCTTGGAAGAAAAAGTCGCCCATCACCATAGGAGGACAAGAAGGTATAACAGTTGATCAATTCCAAATGGATTGTTTCTGTTTTCGCAGTAATAAACTAGAGTTGGTGAAACGATTGAAGGTGGCTGCGAGCCTTAGTCTGAAATGGTACATCGACGATGCACTTTCCGTCGAAGAAATGCCGGATACCCCTGTTGATTGGGCGGATTATTGGGTATAGATGAAAACGGAAAACATAGAAATAATCATTACGGCAAAATGAGGCTGATCAGAAGATACTGGGATTGGTTTCTTCGTCGTTCAGTTTCTTAAAGTCTTTGTGTGCCATATGCTTATTCTCCAGTATGTGCCGGCGACTGTGAAATTCTGTTAAGCCACAAATAGAATGCTTTCGCATCGAAATTAAAGCGAGTTTATATAGTGTCAGGATCAGTTTTCGTTTATGGTCTGGAAGCAGGAGGTAAAACAATGGAAGATCAGTTTAAAGTCAAGGACAATGAAATAAAAGGGGTTTCTGGAGGATACGGTGATCTTCAGGTAAATCAGAAATGTCGGGTATGGCTCGAGTATGATTTTCATTCCAGACCAGACTATGATGTAGGTCAGCGGGAAGGTGTCGCAAAAGTTGGCATGGTATTTACAATCGGTGCAAAAGAGACTGACTGGCGACATCATGAATGGGTTCAGGACGCGAGAACTGGATACTGGATTCCATCTACTTATGTAGAACCGTTCAATGGATAAGAAATGCATACAAACTTCAGCATAAAGGCACTACTTTAATAAATTTGGTATCTTTGCAGAAGGCTTTTTCAACGAATTCTATCCTCAGGCCAAGAAACAAAAAACTCCTTATAGAGCCAATGGCGTCAGCCTATGAATGGTTGGCGTTATTTACGTCACGAGCTGTGGTTCTTAACTGCAACCAACTTGTTAGACAATACGCATGGGAATATTGACGGATTACAAAGCCAGGTGAATATAATAAAAGCAGTTGTTAAAGGAGGATTTTAACTATAATGGCAGAGATGAGGAGTTTTGAAGAAGTTCTCAGCGATCTTGAACTTGGTAAAGTTAGCGGAGGTGTCCTTGTCGGACTGCATTGTGCCCAATGCGGAAACTTAGGGCTTGAAATGATTGAAGATAAGAAGGTTGGTCCGGGATGCTGGAACTTTGTATACCAATGCCCGAACTGCGGCGGGTATACCTTCAAATCCGTTCCGCCTGAGGATGATGAATAATCATCGTCTGACAAGACAAGGACTGCAGGATGTAAATGGGGACCATCGTGTGATGGTCCTTTTCATATGAGCAGAAAAGATGATATGCAGCACAGCGGCTGTTGATTTTTCTGTCCGGTGGAGTTATGAGAGAAACACCGGAAAAGATCTGGATTTCTACGTATATCTGATGAGGAAATCAATAGATTCAGATAATCGGCGGTATAAGGTGAATCCTTCTGCCACAAAATTATAACTTGGCCATCAGAGTGAAATATAGTCGGGAGCTGTGGTATGCCAGCGCAGATGATGAAGAAGTCCTGAACCTGGTTTACAGCCGTGCATACAAGCGCAAAAAAGATTATGAATAAGAGGTGGCCAAAATATGGTCAAAATGCAAACAAAAAACTTCGGAATTTAGCTTATTTAAGAGTAAGAGTATTATTGGCGGAATTAACTGCTGAAGGAAGGATTGAACCTAAAGGAGAAGGAAGAGCAAGAGTGTATATTGCAAAAGAGTAATATATGTTTCCAGAGTTAAATTTTACGCAACGGATATCATTTCACCGCTGCGTAATTTTAATAATTGGTATTACATTTTTAATAGAGATTGGCGTATCAGGATTGCTCATATGGGTACACCCTATTGATTGATTGCATTTTTTCAATCATAAGGTGTATTTTAATATTCATATGATTTAAAATTAAATCATAAATAATATTGATCCTAATGATTAATGTGAGAGGAGATATGGCAAAAATAGGTTATGTACGATGCAGCTCCGCCGATCAGAATCCTGCTCGTCAGGAACAAATACTCAAACAGGCAGGATGCAAGAAGGTTTTTTCTGATATGCTCTCCGGGAAGGACCGCAATCGGCCTGGTCTCCAGGCTATGCTGGACTATATCCGTGAAGGAGATGTTTTATATGTAGAATCTATTAGCCGACTTGCTAGATCCACGCGAGATCTCCTTCAGATTGTCGAAGAGCTTCAAACAAAAGGTGTTCAATTTGTATCCGAGAAGGAGAGTATTGACACCAGCACACCTCAAGGAAAATTTATATTGACTGTGTTTGCCGCTCTATCGGAATTGGAGCGAGATCAGATTCGTCAGCGCCAGGCAGAAGGTATTGCTATCGCAAAACAGCAGGGAAGATATCAAGGCCGACAGCCGATTCAATTTGATAAATACCTTTTTGAGCAACTTTATAAGCAATGGGAGGATGGAGATATTACACAGAAATATATGTGTAAGAAACTACACATGAGTTCTGCTACACTGACGAGACGTATTCGTGAATATAGAAGTAATGGAAAATCGTGATTGAGGACAGACAACGAACTATGTTTGGTTAGTTCTTGGAAAACATACACAAGCAATACTGACAAAAAAACTATCTATCACAGAAAAGAAAATCAATTATTCTATGGAGGTGAGCAAGCAGGAAAGAATTTATCCTGCTAAGACACCATTTTTGTGATTAAATTGTTAAATTAACTGCGAAGTTAGTTAGAAAGTTTATTGTCAAATAACAGCCATGCGAGCATGGTTATGCGT
>JAEEPV010000231.1 GCA_016284975.1 Solobacterium sp. | reverse complement strand
CTGGGTGAAATGATTGATATTCACGGCGGCGGAATGGATCTGCGGTTTCCGCATCATGAAAATGAAGCGGCCCAGCAGGAAGCGCTCCATCACAACTCTCTGGCAAACTACTGGATCCACAATGCGATGGTCAACATCAACGGTGAAAAGATGTCCAAGTCCCTTGGCAATACGCTGTGGGCAAAGGATGTCGTAGAAAAACTCGGTACAAATCTGACCCGCTGGCTGATGTCTTCCGTTCATTACCGTAAGGAACTCAACTTCTCCGATGAAACGATCGAGACAGCCCGCAAGGAACTGGATAAGGTGTTACAGCCGATCCGTCAGGCGGATATCAAAGCTGCTCTGGCTGACGTAAAGATGGAAGAAACCGATGAAACACTGTACCGGGAGTTCCTGGATCAGATGGATGACGACATGAATACACCGAATGCCTATACCGTGATCTTTGAAACGATCAAAAAACTGAACGGCAGTCTCCGCCAGAGAGAAATCAACTGGAAGGAAGCCGGCGCTTACCGCAACGCCGCCGTAAAGATGCTGAACGTACTGGGTATCACGGTGGATGAGATCCACCTGAGCGAAGAAGACAAGGAACTCTTCGCCAGCTGGAATAAAGCGAAGGCAGAAAAGGACTTCGCTTCCGCAGATGTCTATCGTGCAAAACTGATGGAGAAGGGTCTGATCTGATGAGACCGGATGAACATTCCGGAAGATCCCTTGCCTATCTTGGAGACGCCGTCTGGTCACTGAAGATCCGGCAGCGTCTTTTGGAAGAGGGCTACGGAACCGGAAAACAGCTGCAGCGTCTTTCGATCCGCTATGTCAGCGCGAGAGCGCAGGCCATGTTGTATGACACCCTGCATGAAGAAGGCTTTTTTACCGAAATGGAAGAAGAACTGTATCATCGGGGAAGGAACGACAACGCCGGTTCAGTACCGCGCAGTACGGATGTGCTGACATATCGCCGTTCCACCGGCTTTGAGGCAATCCTCGGATGGCTTCAGTTATGCAGAGATGACGCTCGTATAGAAACGATTGTGAATCGAGCAATGGAGATAATCGACCGAACATGACACAGATCGTATATGGAAAACAGATGGTACGGCAGGTACTGAAAGAAAACAGAAGTGTAAAGAAACTGTTTCTTCAGAACCCCAATCCGGAACTGGAAGAACTTGCAAGACGTTCCGGGGTTCCGGTCGTCATGATGGATCGCCGCAAACTGACAAAACTGGCGGAGAGTGAAAATCACCAGGGAGCGGCTGCGGAGATTGAACCGTATAAGACCGTATCTCTGGAGGAGCTGATCCAGAATAAAAAAGGCGAGTATGGTTTCCTCATCATGCTGGATGAGATCGAAGATCCGCATAATCTCGGGGCAGTTCTGAGAACGGCGGATGCGGCCGGGGCAGACGGGGTGATCTTCAAAAAGACACACAATGCGTCGCTTACACCGACCGTCGCAAAAGTCAGTGCCGGAGCGATCGATACCGTAAAGTGCGCTGCCGTGACCAATCTGACCCGTACGGCCCAGGAGCTGAAGAAGCATGGATACTGGATTGTCGGTGCGGATATGGACGGTGTGGATTACCGCACATTAAACTATGATTTCAATACCGTGCTCATCATCGGCAATGAAGGAAAAGGAATCTCCAGACTGCTGAGCGAACAGTGCGACTATATCGTGAGTCTGCCGATGCGCGGAACGATTCAGTCTCTGAATGCCTCGGTATCCGCAGGCATTCTGATGTACGGCATCGATGCGGCCCGTCACCCGGTAAAGTAAGATATTTATGATCAAGGGGTTGTTAAGAGACACCCCTTTTTTTAGGTTTTTTTCAGAGAGCTGCAGGTCAATGAAAAAGCCTCCGGATAGACCAGAGGCAGTGATTTATAGTCCAATGAAAATCAGCCCGCATTCATTCAGCTTCATATACCGTGACTTCCGTGCAGGCGCCGACCACACAGGCAGCCGCACAGGATCCGCAGCTGAGACATTCTGCGTGGTTAATTACTGCAGATAATTCCGTGACTGTTATACATCCTACGGGACAGGCGATGGCACATTGCCCGCAGCAGGTGCAGAGTTTCGGATCAACTTTGAATTCGATGTGATAACGTTTCCCTTCCGGGTCAACGAATCCCTCATCAGCCGTATGAAACGGTTCTTCTTTTATATTCTTTTCTTCCATGTCAGCTCCTGTTTAGTGTTTCTGAAAGGATATATGCCTCCCGGTTTGATCAGGTATGAATCTATAAATATTGTATACGATGCACGGTATATCGTTCCTGGAATCAGAGCTGTTTCAGCAGGATATGAAGGAATGGGCATTTTCTTAACAAAGATGGTGACTGGATGTGTCAAATCTGCCGACAAATCGGCAACTCTTATATATAATAAATAGCGTATATCTAACTTGAATGGCTGTTTTTTATGCTCGTAAGAGGGGGATGAAGTATGAAGATATTATTATGCAGAGATTTGCGTCTGAATGGGATATGCACCGTAAGTCTCAGTGCAGAAAAGGCATCGGAATGGAATAATGCGCGCTTCCGGAAGTTTGAACGGCTTCTCCATTCAGCACCAAAAGACGGTATCGGATATATGTTCATTTTGGGACGTCTGTTTGGGACCACACTCGTTTCCGGTGATTATATCGACTCGATCAGTGACCTGATCCGTCGGGAGCCACAATTGAAGGTAATCACGTTTCTGACCGATGAAGACAGTCATGCGCTTTCCAGTGCGTCGGTCACAGCAGAAAATCTTCATGTGCTCAGTCCTTCCATCAGCACCAGCTATGAAGATGAGCACATTACAGTTACACTCGAAGAAGAGGAAATCCGTGTTGAAACAAAAGAAGAGGGAGAAAAGTTCCCGATCAGTCTGAAGAACTACAGAGTTGACGGCAGCGGAGAACGTATTCCTTCGTTTGAACCATACGGCTATGAAGATGCATTTCACGATACGTTCGGTTATATGATCACTCGCATTAATGAAAAGGGAATCCGGAATGAGATTCGCCCGGATACGATCTATGCCTACCGTTTACTGAAGACCGAGATTACGCCTTCCGAGGAAGAAGAAATCATTATGGCCCGCATTCGGAAAATGGTTTCCTCAAATGATGAGGATACCTTTGTGCGTCTGGTATTAGGCGGTACGACCGGAGTCGGAGTCAATATTGATACAAACAAAATCTCACAGGAACTGATGCAGTATGTATTCTACGCAGAGGTGCTCGATGAAACCCGGATCGATCTTTCCGGATATCAGCCGGAAAACGACATCTCACTGACCAATGAATTCGTGCGGCTTGCGCTGAATGATCCGTCTTTGAGCGAAGCAGAACGTTCCGCTGTCATTCGTATCGGCTGGAATGCCCTGAACAGCAGGGAGGAAGGTGAATAATTATGAGACTCCTTAAAATGCATGCCGATAACTTTGGCAGATTACATGATTTCACGTTTGCATTTGACAATGGTCTGAATGTGATACTTGAAGAAAACGGCTGGGGCAAAACCACAATGGCAGCCTTCCTCAAGGCGATGCTGTATGGCTTTGAACCGGGTGCTTTTGACCGTGACCGTGACCGTGAGCGCAAACAGTACAAACCCTGGCAGGGTGGAACCTACGGCGGATGGCTGGAGTTTGAAGTCAACGGAAAAACCTATCGGGTAACCCGTACGTTTGGGGAGAATCTGAAGAGTGACAAAGTAAAAGTCATTGATCTTGCCACCGGATATGAGTCACCGTTTGATCCGGAACGTCTGGGCGAATCCCTGTTCCATCTGGATGCAGGAGCGTTTGAGCGCAGTGTGTTTATTCCGCAGAACAGCCTGCTGTCAGAAAATACCAATGACGGAATTCAGGCACGGATGAGCTCACTCATCAGTAAAGTCAACGATGCGGATACCTACGGGAAAGCCAGCGGCGATCTCAATCAGAAGATCCGTTCGTTTGAGCGTGCAGACAGCAGAGGAGAGATCGAACATCTCAACTGGTCGCTCTCGGAAAAAGCTGCGGAAAAGCAGGATATCGATCGATCCATTACCAAGCAGAAAGAACTGCGTTCAAATCTTTACCTTGTGGATGACAGTATCCGTAAAGCGAATCAGTACATTAAGCTTTTGTCAGAAAAGCATGATGAAGAAGTACGCACCATTGAGAAGCGGAACACCAATAACGATCTTCTGCGGAAGCTCAATAATGAGATCGATGATCATAACAATCAGCAGCAGAACATCAAAAATGCGCTTGGCGGAGAAGTACCGACACTGAAGCAGCTGGAAGACAGCCGTATCGAACGGGAAACCTTAAAAGCAGAGACGGAACAGTTTGAAAAAGATGCGGAACAGCGTTCACAGCTGTATTCTGATCTGACACAGATCATGACTCGTTTTCATAACCAGCTTCCAAATGATATGAAGCTGGACGAGATCTCTGCTTCCGATAAAGATCTTCATGGTATCGAATACGCGATCGAACAGGAAGAGAAGCGGTTCCACGATATAGAAGTACCGGAAGGATACCGTCTGATTCAGGAGCAGTTTGAAGCCGAACCTTCTTATGTAAACAGTCTCCGGGAAGCAGTCGCCCTGCAGGAACCGATGCGTGCATATGCCACAAAAGCGCAGATCCGCAATTCGGAGATTCAGGGAGAAGAAGACTCCTGGAAAACCATTCAGAGAGGCTATCAGGGCCTGCATGATGCGGTAAACAAAGCCGAAATCAATTTCCAGGCAATGGCAGGTTATTCTCCGGAAGAAACCGCTCCCGACATCAAGGGTCTGGATGATCTGAAGAACCGTGAAACCGTTCTGATGAATGAGGCATCCGAACTGCTGCCGCTGATCGAAAAAGAAGACAACGACTTTATCGAGACCCGGAAGAACTATCAGCAGCTTCATGCGAAATCCGTAAAACTGAATAACACCCTGACGAAGAATAATATCTATTCGCCAGAGCAGATCGAACCCGTGATTGAAGAAGTCGAAGCGCTGGAAACACTCCAGAATGAAGTGCTGGATCGTCAGGAAATCATCTGGGATAATGTACTGACGGATGAAGAAAAGAAGATTCTCAAAGAGAATGCAGGGGAGCTTCCGGAAGAAGATGCAGTTTCGGCAAAGAAAGATCAGTTCAAGGATATTCAGGGAAAAGAAGTATACCGTAACAGCACCGTTACAAAACTGAATACCGAAAAGAACTGGGCTGTGAATCATACACAGGCAATCAAAGATATCGATAAGGCGATCGAAGAACTTCCGTATCCCGGGAAAGAACCTTCCATGGTTGGCGGTATCACACTTCTGTTACTGGGCGCACTGGCAGTCGCAGCAGGAGCAGTACTTGCGTACCGCATGGACCTGAAGTATGCCGCGATTTCTCTGGGTGGTATTATCTTCATTGCACTTGGAGGCTACATGCTGAACCGGACCGGCAGTGCCCGGGTGGTATATCGTGCGCAGCTGGAGGAGTATAACAACAACCGGGCAGCGAAAGAAAGTGAAAGGGAAAAGATCCAGGGTGAACTGGATAACCTTGATAAGGAAATCAAATCATTGTCGGTAGGTCTTGAACAGACAGAAGAACAGATCAAGACCGGAAATGCGGAACTGAATGACTGGGTAAAGAAATACGGCAAAGATGATTCCGAAGTCAGTGAAGCCGGAATCACAAAGATTGGTGAAAATGCCGCAAAAGTACGTTCTCTGCGAGAGAAGGAAAATACCATTAAGGAAAACGAAGCATTCATCAACGAGAATAACGAGCATATCATTAAGGAACTGAACCGGATTTCCGGAACCTATCGTGTAATCCGCGGAATGAATGTAAAGGAAGCTCTGAAAATGCTGCGGCACAGCGAAGAAGAGTATGAGAAGCTCGAAGATCGCTGCAATCAGGCAGTTGCGGAAGAAGAAAACTTCCTTTCCGAATGCGGATTCAGTGAGGAAGTGCTGAAGGGAGAGACACCGGTTCTTCCGAGTGAAGCCCGCAGGCGGTATGAAAACGTACAGAACATTATTGCGGAAGTTGGTACGGAACGAAGCCGCCTCGATAAGAAGTATCAGGGAATCTCAACCCTTGGCTATGATGCGGCGGCACAGGAACTGACAGGCCGTACGGAAAAGTATGTCACAGCCGAAGAGCAGCTGGACAATGCCCGTAAAGCGGAAGCGAAGTATCTGGAAGATGTCGGACAGACACAGGAATCGATTGTGAAGCCGGAATCTGAGAAACACGCTGAGCTCATGAATGAAAAAGAGGAGGACGAGAAGCAGTTCGAGACGATGCTGCAGCAGGCAATGACCGCCATGATGCCGCTGGGTCTGGAGCTCCATGAAGGCGATAATCTGTTCTCGATCATGTCCAAAGGTGAGCTCTATCTCAAAGACTATGAGCATTACGATTCTTTGAAAAAGGAATACGAAGCGAACATTCTCGACTTGAATCAGTCCAAGGCAGAAAAGACAAAAGAACTGAATACCCGGATGGTAATCCTGAACGGTATCTATGAAGAACTGCCTGTCACGGAACGTCTTAACAGGATTCATGCGGATCGTGCAGCGGCGATTCACCTTGCGGAAACGATCAAGGAAATTGATGCGCGGAGTGAGAAGCTGCGTGAGAGCCGGGGAAAGAAAGCGGAAGATATCAGGAAGTTTGATAATACATACGGCTATCTCATGAATCCGACAGAGGATGTCTTTGAACAGATCCGCGAGCGGACTGCAAACTACTGGAAACATGAAGACAGACTTGAAACGCTTCAGAAACAGGTGGATGACCTGCAGGCAGAGGTTGACCGGATACCATCCAATATCGAAGAAACGGAACAAGAAACCTCCCGAAAGATCACGGAGCTTGAAGAACGCAAAAACCTGATCCTGGTCGAACGATCCAAGGCAGATGCCCGGATCCGGGAAATCGACCGTATGCTTGAGCACTATCCGAAGCTTGTCAACAGTATCAAGGAGCTGATTGAGGAAAAGGAAAAGGCAGTCAATGAGCTGCGTCTTCTCCGCAAAACCTCCAGCATTCTCCGACAGGCAAGAGACAATCTCTCCGGCCGGTATTATTACCGTGTGGAAGAGATGTTCAACAACTACATGAGTGTCTGGCTTAACAGCAAAGTCTTCCGGGGCATTATTGATGAGAATCTGAATGTCTCGATTCAGGAAGACGGAATGATCCGGGAGTCAGACCGCTACAGTACCGGATACTGTGACCTGATCGACTTCTGTATGCGAATGGCACTGGTCGATACGCTGTTTGAAAACGAAAAGCCGTTCCTGATCCTGGATGACCCGTTCGTCAATCTCGATGCGGATCGTCTGGAAGGGGCAATGGAACTTCTGAATGCGATGGCATCCGTCCATCAGATTATCTACTTCGTATGCCATCCGGTCCGTGCCAAAGTAACAGGAGTGGATCCGGAGCGGAGGGAAGAATTCTGTAAGCTTGCCGCAAAGACAGCCGATCTGCAGGATCGCAGAACAACATCCCGTTATAACAGCGGCCGCAATGCGGACTTCGGACATTCGATTTATCAGCTGAGCGGAACAGCAGCACCGTTTGAACCGGAAGATCCGCAGTTTGTGATCCGTGATCCGGAATTCCGTCTCCGGTTTGTTCTGTCAGATAACGAGCATCGACAGAGCAACCGTACCTATGAGCTGTTCTTCGTAGATGAAGAAGGCAACGTCATCAGTAACCGTAAGATTATGGAACTGAATCATAATGAACTGCTGCCGGATGATATCAAGTTCCGGATCGACCTGGACGAACCGATTGCCGGAAGAGCAGATCTCCTGGTCAAGAGAGCCGGTACGGATGACTTTGAGATCGAGGCAAGATTCCCGTTCCGTATCGTATTGAAAATGACCTCTTAATCCGCCAGAATTCATATCAAAAAAAGGAATACCCGCAGGAAGCAGTAACCGTCTGATCTGGTTATATTCGCTGCGGGCATTCTTTTTTCTCGTAGTCAGAGGAGACAAATATGATCGGGAAAGGGAATCCGATCGTAAACAAGGAACTTAGAGGAGATAGGTTTCCTTGACAATACTTATGATAAGAAACAAATGTTTCAGAATAATGGAATGAATATGGAAAATTATGTGATTATCAATTCCCTGCCGTGGAAAGAAACCATAAAGGTCAGAGGATTATTTCAGCTTCTCCCATAATTCATCGGAAAGCTTTTCGTTCATCGGACGATCCAGCAGTTCCGGGTTTTCCAGAAACATCGTAAGCATCTTGATCGATTTTGAAAAATAGAATCCATCTGCGATCCGCTCATCTACCGTAAATCCGATTTCAACACCATCCCGGAATTGGACAGTTTCGTTTTCAAAAAACGGCAGTTTTCCGGCACTTCCGATCAGGACAAACAGTGAAGTCGTTCCCCAGTTAGTGAGGTGATGATAGCCATTGGGAAGGCCGATGGAACCAAGATTCGCAAAAACAACCGACGAGTGATAGGGATCCGTCTCAACAAGCGCTTTCGGAATTCTGCCTTTCTTTTCCAGATAACAGATAAAACTGACAATCGGACCGGAGATCCATTTGGGGAGCTTGTTGAACTTGTCCATAAACGAAGTAGAAGCGTCCGCATAGCCTTTCTGTTTCAGTTTCTTAAGCTGCCGTTTGATTTCGTTGTGTACATCATCAACCGTCCAGTCCGGTTTCGCATGAAGAAATGCGAGCACTTCTCCGCCGTCATCCTTGAATTCCTGCTTCACGGTAAACGCCGCAGATACTTCATTTCGCTGATACATTTTCCGGTTATGTATAAACATCGAAAGCTTGGAACGGAGCGTAATGGTTTTCAGTGTCGCGGTAATAATGCACTGGAACAGATTGTATTTATATTCCGGATCCATCTGATTCTTTTTCCTGAGATATTCATTCAGATTCGAAAGATCAATCTTAAATGTAAAAAATGCCTGGTTATCACACCGGTCCGGAAACATAAATGGCATGATGTAATGCATGGAATCGATATTTTTAATATAGGTTCCGTCAAAACGGTCTCTCATAATACGTTTCCCCTTTTCATATGACGGTTATTATATTGCATATAAAATGTCTGATGCAATTTAATTCCGTTCAGCAGTACGAAAAAATGAAAGACTCCCGGTCAGTTTCATGCTTGGTACCCCGTATGAAAACACTTTCATTAAAAAAGTACAAAAAAGGTATTGCAAAAGTATACGTTTGGGTAAATAATGAGGTTCCTCGATGAGGAAAGTCAGATCGGTACAGTTACCGCGAATCCGGTATGCGTCACCAAGGGGTGACGAACTGCCAGATTATCAGATGAGTCCCTGGGTGATCAGGGGTAACAAGAGGACGACAGCCGAAGGGTTGT
>JAEEPV010000230.1 GCA_016284975.1 Solobacterium sp. | reverse complement strand
GCAGAGTCTTCAATCATCAGAGTTTCTGTTATCTCAAGACTGATGGCTTTATGCGGGACCTGATATTCCTCAAGAATGGATATTACCTGATCACAGAGATCTTCGTGCCTGAAATCCTGCCGGGAAAGATTCACGGAGAACGAGTTCAGAGGGGTTCCCCGCTGCTGCAGCAACTGATAAAAGGCACAGGTTCGGCGCAGGATTTCCATATCCAGTTCATAGACAAGACCTGCTTCCTCCAGAACCGGAATAAAAATGACAGGGGGAATAATGCCCTTGTCCGGGTCAATCCATCTTGCCAGTGCTTCTGCACCGATGATATTACCGGTTACAGAACGGTAAATGGGCTGAAAATACGGCTGTATGAATCCTTCCTGAAGCGCATCATGGAAATGATCCAGAAGATAGGTTTTATCAATCGATACCATAAGCAGCACACTCTTTCCCTGTGTTTCAATATTACTTATTATACAGTATGCAGAATGCCTATGCATGAATGTAAAAGTATTGTCTGTATAGGAAAACGATCGGAGAAGTTCTTCTTCCGATCCATGCAACAACAGGCCGTAAACAACATAATCCTTCTTATATATAGAGGCGAACGATCGAATCCCCTCCGATTTTGTAATGAAAACTGATTTACAATATGCTGGAAGTGTGAATGATCACCTGTATTAATGGTGAATCATTCCGTAACGATTAAAACAGAGCGGTTACTCTGCAGGGTGCGATATGACAGACAACTATCAGTTACGGGAAATTACGGTAAAGGAAGAGGGCTCCGGAATTCCCATGATCAGAATGGTTCTTCCGGTGGAATGGACCACTTCCCTCCATACAGACCGGAAGATCTACAATGGATTCGGGGAACCAATGAATGTCAGGCTTCAATGCAGCTCTAAGGACAGGCAGTCACTGATCACTTACAATTCCAACTGTCATTACTGTGACAGCCATCTGAGTTCGACCGTTGATTTTTCGACCGATCTCTATGGAACGCTGTATCGGAAATTCATTCCGGTCAAAGAATTTCTGGAAAGGACTGTTGAAAAACGTCTTTCCAAAAATGAAAATATCCGGTTCATTCGCTATGAGGACTGGCCAGCCAATGATGACTGCCGGAAGGATTATCAGAAATGGATCAGTGAAACGAACCGGGATCCCTATACTTCTGTTGATAACTTTTATTACAGGGGCGGTACGATCGAGTACTCCTTTTGCACCAATAACGGCACACCCTATCGATGTGTCTGTTCAGCCATTGTTGAGGGTGCAGACTATACGGTAGTGCGTTCGCTTCCGAGGGAGATAGTGGGAATGCTGAAAGATCCGCTTTCCGGCGATATCGGACGTATGGCGATGGGCGGATACAGGAATGCACATTACGATGAGAACTACGGTACCTGGGTCTATACCGCCGACGATTACAAAGACTGGTATGTCTCACAGATGATTCTGATGGTCATGCCGGAACAGCGGTATGCGGATCAATATAACAATATTTACCTCCCTGTTGTTTCATATGGAGCACATTATACCCCTGAACTGCAGAATGAGATGGATTCGCTTCAGGCTTCCATCAACAGGCATAATAAAGAAATGATGGATGCCGCTTTCAGGAAACCCGGCAAGAATACCGCATCTGATTATGCCGAAGCGGAACGCAGACGGCAGAGCGACCGGGAAGCACGGGAAAAACTTCGCCGGACAAGAGAAGAAACAGCTGCGATACAGAACTCCATGTATGAAAACAGACAGCGGAGTGACGCAAAGATCCGCGAGATGCGCAATGATGCGATGATGGGATATACCAGATATACCGATCGGTACGGCAGTGAACATGTCATCCATTCGACCGATAAATATGCTTATCGGAAGGGCGATACCTATGTCACCAGCAACCATCCTCTGGACTATGGGTATGACTGGGAGGAACTGGACAAAAAGAAATACTGATAAAGCATCGGGCAATCATGCCGGTGCTTGCATCAGTATTTTTCCTTCTTAATCCGATCAGTATATACTGCGAAGCCGGGAGAAGCGGTCCTCTGTCAGGGTTCCGCAAAGACGGGACATCGGATTCCAGAACGGTTCAAAGTCATCCAGTTCATAACAGACCTCCCCGTTCCGCATCGGCAGGGTAAGATTCTTCAACAGAAGACTGATACCCGCCGTTTCCCCGTCTTCAAAGATAAACCGGACGGAATTGTAGTTATCGGTGACAGCAGCGCCGTGATCATTCCGGATCTTTATCTTCAGAAAGGCATCGATAACGTCTGATAATCCGTTTTCCTCTGTCACATGGGCAACCGAACGTGCTCCCATCCGATCGATCGTAAGATCTGCGGATACCGGAGGATGTTCTTTCATATTGGCTATATGGGAATTGCTTAAGGCCTGATAAAGGTATTCACCGGCAACCGGACGATGGACCGGCGGGAGCTGCTCTATAGTCAATACCTGTGTGATGCGTACCTGAACCGAAAGGACAGGCGGTACGGTTTCACTGTTGTAACTGCGGTATCCCCGGCAGCCGAGCTCTTCCTGAGTGCCTAAGGGAATATCATATCCGTTCCAGCTGCGTTCAATGACTTCCAGAACCGCTCCGTCCGGATCTCTTACTTCTGCCTGAAAGGAGATCTTACTGATGGCAGAGGAAGAAGTATTCTTCAGAGTCAGATGCAGATCTACACCGACCGGTCCGGGAATATTTCGATAGCGATATTCCCCGGTACCGTTCACTTCTATACCGCTCAGCCCTTCAAAGACAAGATTTTCAATCTTCACGGTTACTTCCGGATTGTTTACTTCCATTGTAAATCTGCTCATAGATAACCTCTCTTCTCCATTTCATTCAGAAATTCCTTCAGCAGGGTCCTGCAAAGATCCTGTGTATCTGCTTCTGCCATCACCATGTTTTCCATAGGGATTCCGGACCAGCGGATCACAATGCGTCCACGGCCTTCACAGCTTTCATTCAGCTTTACGACCATATTGTGAAGATCTTCATCCTGATGAGCTTTTGCCACATCCTGAATCTTCAGTTTTTTCACAAGATAATATGGATAAGACCGTTCCATGGATTACCAGCCTCTTTCGCTTCGGATGTGTTTTGCAAATTCCTGTTTCTCTTCTTCCGAAAGACCGTCCAGGACTCCGCATTCATAGGTGCGGTGACTGAGATGATCTGCTTCCGGAGCAGGGAATACATGACCGGTAAGCCTGGAAAATGCAAAACGGGCAATCATCTCAGGACCGTGTTCTGCGGCTTCCAACAGTGTATCAATGGAAGTGACACGTTTCACCTGTTCCTGAAGAAGCAGATATTCTTCATCAAAGAAATCATCAGAAACAAGTTCCGGTTCCGGTACGGTATCAAGCTTCAGTCTGCGGAGGGCTGCCTTCTGTACACTGCCGCTGGCATTTCTTGCGATATTTTCCAAAAGAAGCCGGTCCAGAACGGGGTCAAGACGGAGTACTTCGGATGAAGCGTAGTAAACATATAGGGTTGTTAACGTCCAGTTATTCCAACAGGCTGGCTCAAACAGTTTACTGCCCATCGCTCCCTCCTTTTTGTATAGCAGTTTTGTCATTATCACGGATGAAGAAGACTCCGGCTTCCATAAACCGGAGATGAATTCATCCTTTTATATTTGATTCCGTATGTATTTCCAAACTATTGTAAACCAATTATAACTAAGAAATATGAAGGGAATCCTCGTTCGCGGCTAAAGGTTAAGTGCAGGAGGGAGGAAGGTCATTGTTGACCGCGGTTGGATGTCGTATGTATCTGAAAACCTGAAATAATGCTTATCCGTTCGATGGCAGAAGATTCGACAAAAAATTCGAATAATATATAGAAATATTCTTCGAAAGAAAATATGCTTAAATCAGGAGGATAGACATAAATGCCTAATATTGAGCCAATTTCAGAATTAAGAAATTACGGGAAAATTCTTGAAAAAGTAAAACCGGATAAACCTGTTTATCTCACAAAGAACGGAAAAGGACAATATAGTGTTCACTCCATTGAAGACGATAAAAAGTATGAAGAAGCTTTGGCAATGGTTCAGCTTCTTACAGAACTCAACAAAGGTTTGGAATCTGGACGTGAAAAAGGGTGGCATTCTGAGAAAGATGTAAATATGTATTTTTCTAAAAAACGTAAAGATTTGGAAGGAAGGTCATCTAAGTGAGCGTTCAGCTTCTGTATTCTGATGATGCATTATCTGATCTGGATCAGATATGGACGGGGGTACTGGAGGCATCTGCTGATTTTGATACTGCAGACAAATACATTCAGGAATTACAACAAACAATAATAGATAAGAATTCTTTTCCATATAGCGGAGCACCTCTAAATTTTAATGGTGGCTTTACAAGCTATTATTACGTCGTTTTTAAAGCATATATAGTTTTTTATGTTGTGCGTGATGACGTGTTGCTGGTGTCAAGAATACTTCCGTGGAAATCGAATTATATTCAGATTCTTCTTGGTTCTGACAGAAAGGATTAGCAGGTACCTGAGAGAAAGGAATTTTTATCGATATCTGCGCAGTGAAACAGTAACAGCTGTTCCTGCAATAACAGGGATTCTCATATGAACAAAAACGTATAAAGGAAAACGACTATGGAATTAATCTACCGAAAACTCAGACCGGAAGATCTTGATATATTCATTCAGTTGCGAATCCGTCAGCTTAAAGAGGAAGGTGCAGAAGCGACGGTTGATCTGACACCGGCATTGCGAGATTACTATGAACGGCACATGAAAGACGGGACGTTTGTCTCCTGGCTGGCTTTGGATCAGGGAAAGATTATTGCGACAAGCGGAATCTCGTTTGTGGAAAAGCCGCCGTATTATTCCTGTCCCAGCGGAAAGATTGCACTGCTGTCCAGTATGTATACCGATCCAAACTATCGCCGAAAAGGGATCGCAAGAGAACTGCTGAAACGGGTATCCAAAGAGGCGAAAGCGTATGGCTGCGGGGTGATACAGATCACTGCTTCCGATCAGGGAGTTCTCCTGTATACCGATTTTGGATTTGTTAAGAATCATAACTTCATGGAACTGAAGCTTAATTAGTTTTCCATTATCATTAACAATTGCAGAATTGTCTGTATCTGCGATAATTACGAACGTGACAACGGAGTGACCCGTTATGAAGAAATATGAGAAAAGCATCCGTCTGGATCGGGCGGGAGTGGATGACGCATCGGAAACGATCCACAGCTGGCTTGAAGAAGCCGGTGTCAAAAATACAGATATTACCCGGATCCGTCTGACGATGGAAGAACTGTTGAACAGTATTCGTGTTCATGAAGCGGAATCGATCGATGCGGTTCTGTCTTTTCGAAGAAGGTTTGGTGTCTGGGAACTGAGAATCTGTTATGACGGAGAACAATACGATCCGACAAAAACGGCGAACAATGAAGCCGAGGAATTTACGGCTGCCATTCTGGAGCGTACCGGCATCCTTCCGTTCTGGCGGTGGCGGAATGGAAAGAATGAACTGATTCTTCGGGTAACCAGGGCCAAGCCTCGCCCGGAATGGGTCATGATCGGCTGTTTTGTCGCTGCGGTCATAATCGGTTATTTCGGAAAGTTTCTTCCGGAAGGTGTAAAGACAGGAATTACAGAATATGTGCTTCTGTTTCTGAAAGACGGATTTCTGAATCTTCTCAATACGTTCATTGGTCTGTTGATCTATCTGAATGTTGTGACCGGTATCTGCGGAATCGGAAGTACCGCGGCGCTTGGACGGGTCGGGAAAAAGATGATTTCCCGATACCTGTTGATAACATTACTGATTGCAGGTATCAGTACGGCTGCAGTGAGTTTCGTATTTCCGCTTAAATCCGGGGGCAGTATGGGGGCACCGGTATACGCGGTGCTGAAAATGATTTTCGGAATTCTTCCTTCCAATCCGGTCATCCCGTTTCTCGAAGGCATTATGCTGCAGGTCCTCGTTCTGGGAACCGTTACCGGTGCCGTCCTTCTGATGATGGGAAACCGCACCGAAGATCTGCGGAAACTGTTTTCCCAGGCACAGCTTCTGACGCTGCGCATCATGATGATTGTGTGCGGGCTT
This sequence comes from Solobacterium sp., assembly GCA_016284975.1. Classification (GTDB taxonomy): domain Bacteria; phylum Bacillota_I; class Bacilli_A; order Erysipelotrichales; family Erysipelotrichaceae; genus Bulleidia. The sequence continues at coordinate 2,427 of JAEEPV010000230.1, read as the reverse complement.
CTGCCGATGTATATATTCTCTTCGCTTGTCATTCAGTTCTGGAACGGTGGCGGAGAACAGCTGATCCTGTTCTGGAAACCGCTGCTGCTCGGTGTTGTACTTACCCTGGCGTTTATGGTGATTTATCTCCTGGTGGCTTCAAAGAAACTGAAAGTGAAGCCCAGGGCACTGTTGTCGATCATCCTGCCGAATTTTCTGATCGCATTTTCAACCGCATCTTCATCCTCTACCATTGTTCCGGCACTTGAGGTCAGCGAAAAGAAACTGGGTATCGATACCGCATTTTCCGGAATGGCATATCCCATTGGTACGGTTCTGTTTGGGTGCAGTTATACGGTGTTATATATTATTGCACCGGCATTTCTTGCGGCGTATTACGGGGTGAATGCCGATGCCGGATGGTGGGTGACACTGGCGATCCTTGCGACATTATTTTCAATTGCGACACCTCCGGTACCGGCCGGAAATATTTCCGGCCTTTCGGTCATCATGGCCCAGCTGTTAATTCCATCCGATGGACTGGTAATTGGTGCGGCACTTGTCATGATTATGGATTTTATGTGTACCGGAGGCCGTGTGTTCCTTCTGCATCTGGAAATGCTGCTGCAGGCTGACAGTCTGGATCTGATCGACCGGGAAGTGCTGGAGAAAGAAACAGCCGGAACCGGAATTGGTTAAAATACAGAAAATTAATTTCTGAAGAAAATAATGTAAAAACAACTAAGAATTAATTGGAGACTTCAATGAAACATACCGTTCGTAAACTGCTGATACTCAGCCTGATTCCGTTCCTGTTCGGCGGATGTCAGAAAAAACCGGTACCGGTGCCGGAAGAAACCGAGCTGCCCGTGGCGGAAACGGAAGTGCCGGTGGAAGAAACGGCAGAGCCGACTCCGGAACCGTCATTTGATCCTTCTTCGATCAGGTGGATCGTACTGGGAGACAGTATTACCGAAAAGAATATTGCGGCAGATACCCATTACTATGACTACGTACAGGAAGACTTTCAGTGTGAAGTTGAGAATTACGGACGCAGTTCAACCGGCTATAAAGTACCTGCCACCTATGAGCCGTTCTATGAGCGGATCGAACAGATCGATTTTACCGATGCGGATGTGATTACGATATTCGGCAGCTTTAATGATCTTGGAAGGGGCTATGTGGTCGGTACGGCCGAAGATGAAGGAACCGAAACACTCGGCGGCTGTATGAACCAGACGATTGAAAATATCCGGGAGAAGGCAGGCGATATCGCAATCGGCATCGCGACGCCGACCCCATGGAATCTTGGAGAAGGATACAGCAGTGCGACCGATTCGATCATGTACTGGGGCGTATCCAGAGAAGAGTGCGATCAGTATGTGGAGCTGCTGAAGGCAGTGGCACAGCGGCATAACATACCGGTACTGGATCTCTATAATGCGAATCTCTTTGATCCGAATTATGACATGGACCGGCTTGAGTACTTTAATGAGAACGGAAGACAGGATCCGGGTGTTCATCCCAACAGTAAAGCGCACGGTCTGATGGCGCCGCTCTGGAAAGAATTTCTTCTGAAACTGCTTGGACAGAGTGAAAGCGAATAATGCAAAGTTCGATTTATTTGGAGATAAAGAACTATAAAATAAAAGAAATAATGCTCAGATGAGCGAAATGAACGGGAAGAAAACAATGGGATATTACTTGCTGGATGAAAACATGCGGGAATGTACCGCAGAAGAGCTTCACAGTCAGAAGAAACATCAGTATGCAGCGGTGCTGACGCTTTCGCAATGGGAAGAAGAAGGGAATCTGTTTGATCTGGGAATCGATCTTGACATGGAACTGGATATCGAGGGGATTCACAATACCAAAGCAGAAGTGAACTATGATTCTCTGACCGGATCATTCCAGATACCAAACCGTGACGATCTCGAAGCTCCGCCTGCCTGTTTTGCCTTTGCGCTTGATGAAAAGGGAGTTGTTTTCATCGACAACAGCGGAACCGCAGAAGCGATGATACAGGAAATCCGGAAACGGAAGCACTGGCGGGAACCATGCCTGGAACGCTTCCTGTATGACTTTCTGGAACAGCTCGTGGAAAAGGATCTGCCGCTGATGGAACAGTATGAACAGGAACTGAACCAGATCGAAGATATGATCCTGGTTTCTCCTGTGAAAGATGGATTGGCACGTGTTAATGAAATCCGCAGTAATGTACGGGTACTGCTGGTACATTATGAGCAGGTGATCGATATGACACAGGAGCTGGAAGAAAATGAAAACGGATTCTTCCAGGAGAAGAATCTGCGGTATATGCATCTGTTCATGAATCGGATTATGCGCCGCTATGACTCCGCGGTTTCCCTGCGGGAACATACCATTCAGGTACGGGATTTATATAACTCCCGGATGGAAGTAAACCTGAACCAGACGATGACGATTCTT
>JAEEPV010000229.1 GCA_016284975.1 Solobacterium sp. | reverse complement strand
TCTGAGAGCTGTAAGCGCCGCATACTGTGAAGTCGTAGGCGCCGCCATAATACAGCTCTGATGAATCTTCAGCATCGCCTTGATCAGTACCTGTGGTCCGCAGGCATAGCCAAGCCGCCAGCCGGTCATTGAGAACGTCTTGGAGAAACCTCCGACCACAACCGTTCTCTCCCGCATGCCTTCAAATGCCGCAATGGATTCATGTTGGATCCCGTAAGCCAGTTCTGCATAGATTTCATCGGAAAGAACCGTCACATTGGTTCCGCGCAGTACCGATGCGATTGCTTCAAGGTCTTCATGACGGAGCACCGCTCCCGTCGGATTATTCGGAAATCCAAGTACCAGAATCTTTGTTCGCGGAGTAAGCGCCGCCTTGATCTGTTCCGCCGTAATCCGGAACTCATTTTCTTCAAGACATGGCACTGAAACAGGAACTCCTCCAGTCAGTGTCGTAATCGGATCATAACTGACATAGCAGGGCTCCGGAATAATCACTTCATCCCCCGGTTCGATCAAAGCACGAATTGCCAGATCGATCGCTTCGGAACCACCAACGGTTACAATAATCTCATCCTCGTTATAGAAAAGACCGTATTTCCGGCTGACATAGTCGCCGATACCGGTACGCAGTTCTTTAAGACCGGAGTTGGCGGTATATTTTGTACGCCCGATCTCCAGAGAATGAATTGCCGCATCCCGGATATCCCAGGGTGTCGGGAAATCCGGTTCACCCACACCAAGCGAAATGCAATCCGGCATTTCCGCAGCCAGATCAAAAAATTTCCGGATCCCGGAAGGACGCATCTTTCTCGCATTTACAGAAATCAGTGTTTCATAATCCATAGTTTTCACCTGCATTTCCCTATTATACAGAAAAAGGGAGTTCAGTGCTCCTCCCTTGTAATCATTGCCATGTTTGCGTGAATCAGACTGCAGAGCTGTTCTGGATTCAATTCGATCTGCAATCCGACCTTTCCGCCGGAAACACAGATCGTATCAAACAGTACAGCTGTCTCATCGATCCAGGTCGCAAACAGTTTCTTCATCCCAACCGGAGAACATCCGCCATGAATATATCCGGTCAGTCCCAGAAGTTCCTTCTGCGGAATCATCTCTATCGATTTTACACCGGCTTCCTTTGCGGCTTTTTTTAGATCCAGCTTTTCCCGGACCGGTACAACGAATACATAATGATTCCCATCGCTGCCGACGGATACCAGAGTCTTGAATACCCGTTCGGGATCCTGCCCGCATTTTTCCGCCACGGACACGCCGTCGATCTTTCCATCATCCGTATCATATTCATGAACCTGATACGAAATACCGGCACTGTCGAGCAGCCGCATCGCATTGGTCTTTGTTTCCTTTGTTTTAGCCATTTTACTCACTCAGAAGGATCCGGTCGTTGTCGAATTCCTTCCCTGCATGTTCTTTGAACAGGTTCATCAGATCCTGGATCGTCAGTCCATCCCGTTCCTTTCCTTTCAGATCAACAACAATATCGCCGCCGGCCATCATCAGTGTCCGGTTGCCAATACTCACGGCCTGTTTCAGGTTATGCGTAACCATAAGACATGTCGTATGGTTTTTCTCTGTGATTTCCCGGGTCAGATTCATGATCTTCTCCGCTGCCTGAGGATCAAGCGCTGCTGTATGCTCATCCAGAAGAAGGATCTTCGGCGGCACCAGTGTTGCCATCAGCAGCGTCAGCGCCTGCCTCTGCCCACCGGAAAGTGTGCCAACCGGTGTATTCATCCGGTCTTCCAGTCCCATGTCGAGCATCTTCAGCCGTTCACGGAACAGCTCTTTTTCCTTTCGGGTGATCCGGCTGAACGGATTGGAATTCTTCTCTGCACGCAGATATGCCAGCGCAAGATTCTCTTCGATCGTCATGTGCGGAGCAGTTCCTTTCAGGGGATCCTGAAACATTCTGCCGATATACCGCGAACGTACATAGTCCGGCTGAAAGGTTATGTTTTCTCCATCTAATATGATCTTTCCGCTGTCCGCGAGAAACACCCCGGAGATCGCATTGAACAGCGTGCTCTTTCCGGCTCCATTGGACCCGACAACCGTAATAAAGTCTCCGTCTTCTACCTTCAGAGACAATCCGTTCAGGGCAACCTTCTCATTGACCGTGCCCGGATTGAATATTTTCGAAATATTCTGTATATCAAGCATCGTCTCTCAGCTCCCTTCTCGCCCGCTTTTGAATTTCCAGAGAAGTGCGGACATACGGTGCTGCGATAGCCGCCGCTACGATGATTGCGGTCATCAGTTTCAGACCTTCGATCGGAATGATTCTGGTCTGCAGGACAATCGCATAGATAAAGCGATAGATAATATTACCGACAAGACACGCAAGGATGTTCCGGCTGATTGATTTTCTGCCGTTGATTACCGTTTCTCCTATGATCAGTGTCGCAAGACCGATGACAACGATTCCGGTGCCGGCATTGATATCCGCACTCTTCTGAAGCTGACCTGCAATTGCGCCGGAAAGACCGGTAAAGCAGTTGGACATGAACAGCCCGACTGTGATCATGAACTTCGGATTGATGGAAGAGGCGCTTACCATGTCCCGGTTGTCACCGGTTGCCCGGATTGAAAGACCAAGCCTGGTCTTCAGGAATTCCCGCATGATGAACATACAGAAAAACGAAATCGCAGCCGCCAGGATGATCGCATACCAGCTTCCGCCGATACCCGTATTCCTGAACATCGTGAAGATTGTCTCCTGTTTGATCAGGCTGACATTGGAACTCCAGCCCATCGCCATCAGATTGATCGTATATAGTCCCGTATTGGTAATAATGCCGGCGATGATCGAAGGCACGCCGAGCCTGGTTTGCAGCAATGCTGTAACAATGCCTGCACAGCCGCCCGCAAGAATCGCAAGAAACAGACCCATGATGGGATGTCCCGCCGCTGCTGAAGACACAGAAACAGCCATTCCGAGTACGAAACAGCCGTCTGTCGTGAGATCCGCAATATCAAGAACCCGGTAGCTCAGGAAAAGGGCCAGAGCTACCAGGCTGTAGATACATCCGAGTGATAATGCAGTTTGTACTATGTGAAGCATTCGGTTCTCCGTTTAGTCTTCTGTCGTCACAACTTCTGCAAGCTGACCAAACGCACTCAGTGCAGAATAGTCGAGACCAAGGGTTTCAGCGGTTTCGGTATTGACAGTTACAATACCGCCATCCATCAGATAATAATCATCCAGAGATCCCTTTCCGCCGTTTACAAGTACTTCGTATGCGTAGTCTGCAGTCTTCCTGCCAAGTTCAGAGTAGTTGACACCACAGGTAGCAAATGCACCGTTGCGTACAAAGCTGTCTGCACCCGCATAATGCGGAATGCCTGCAGCCGCGAAATCCGCAGCGATCGAAAGTTCTGCCGCCATAACAACATTGTCCGTCGGTGTGAAGATCGCATCGACACCCTGGCCGATCAGAGAAGAAGCAGCCTGTATGACTTCATCATTGGTATTTCCGGTCGCCTCAACAGGCTCAATGCCCTTCTCGTTTTTGAGGTATTCCTTGGCTTCTTCGATTGGTTTTGCGGAATTGGCTTCCGATTTGGAATACAGAAGACCCACCGATTTAATATCCGGATTCTGTACAAACATCATGTCCATAATCACCTTGGTATTCAGGGCATCACTGGTACCTGTCACATAATCGATACCGGTAAGCTCCGCAGCTTCCGGATCCGAGATTGCCGCATAAACAATCGGTGTTTTTGTGTCCGCCGCCGCTGCAGTCATCGTCTGAGCCGCAAGTGTCGCAATCGGAATAATAACATCCACACCGTCCGCAATCGCCTGTGAGCCGATCTGCTGCAGTGTTGTCTGATCGTTCTGACCGGAATATATATCTCCGTATTCAATCACAACGCCGTTCTTTTCTGCCAGTGCATCCAGTTCTGAAGCAATCGCATTGGCAATTTCATCAAGGGAAGCGTGATCAAGCTGTTTGACAATGGCTACCTTGTAGACTTTCTTTTCTCCGTCGGAAGCTGCTGTAGCTGCTGGTTCGGATGTGCCGCCTGCTCCTGCGCAGGCAGTGAGGGTCAGAGCGAGAATTGCGCTGAGCGCTGTTTTCAGTGTGAAGTGTTTCATTTCTTTCCTCCTTTTTGGGTGATAGATGTTCCATGGCGCCAATCTCCGATGGATAAAAGGCTCCCGTCCCTACATGGGACAGGAGCCTTGTTCTGCTTCTGCGATACCACCCAACTTGA
>JAEEPV010000228.1 GCA_016284975.1 Solobacterium sp. | reverse complement strand
GGTGCGCGGGGAAACGATTATTGATGCGCTGAAGCGCATTCCGCCCTTTGAAAACAATCAGCGTATGATCCTGCCGAATGCACCATTCAAGCCGATCCCGGATCAGGGGAAAAAGGATCCGTTTTCCAGTACCGATTATGATTCGGAAGAAACGCTGACCCGGCAGTTTGCAGGCTTTTCTCCGTTTCTTTCTTCGGAAATTGAGTACCGGCTTTCCAATGGCGAGCGATTTCGTGATGTCATGCAGGAAATCGAAGCTTCCGATCAGCTGCATATCGCCAATAAAAACAACGAAGCTGTCTTCCACTGCATTGAACTGAAATCAATCGGGACCTGCCGCTCTTATCCCCTGTTTGAGGGGTTTGATATCCTGTACTACCATCGGGAAGAAAAAGAGCGGATCCGGGAAATCTCCGGAGATATCTTTCGTGTTGTGAAACGGGAACTCAAACATCAGAAACAGAAACTTCCCCGCCTGCTGAAAGAATATGATGAAGCTCTCGACTGCATGCGCTGGAAGACATACGGGGATCTTCTGTACATGCATCAGGTGAAAGACACCCGCGGCACGACCGAAATCGAGCTGGAAGACTATGAAAGCGGAAAATTGATAAAGATTCCGCTGGATCCACGTCTGGACGGTACCCGCAATGCCCAGCGATGCTATACACGTTATCAGAAATATAAAAAAGGACAGGTCTATCTGCAGGAACAGATTGAAATCTGCCAACGGGAGATCCTGTACTTTGAAGGTCTTCTGGAACAGCTGGAACAGGCAGACTTTGAGACCGCGGAAGAAATCCGCGAAGAACTGATAAAAGGAGATTATATCCGTCAGAAAGAAGGAAGAAAGCGAAAAAAGAAAAAGGATGACGGACCAAAGATTTCCGGAGTGGAATTCCATGGCGTACTCATCCAGTACGGCCGCAACAATCTCCAGAACGATGCCCTTACCTTTCATCGCAGCCGCAGAAGTGACCTCTGGTTTCATGCAAAGGATTATCATGGTGCCCATGTGGTCATTCATGACAGTAACCCGGATGAAGATACGATCCGCCTGGCAGCGGAGATCGCTGCATATTACTCCAAAGGCAGAGATTCCTCCAGCGTACCGGTCAACTACTGTCCGGTGTCTTCCCTCAAAAAAATACCCGGCGCAAAACCGGGAATGGTACAGCTGGGAAATTATAAGACGATCTATATCGATCCGGATGTCGATCATCTGATTGCCTGCGGTGTTCCCGCAGATCAGTGATGATTCTTGGCGCCCCAGAACGAACATCCTGCTTTGGTATAATCACCGCGAATGAATACCGGTATCCTTGTGATGCCGGGTTTTTCATTCTGCAGCAGCTTCGCGGCACTCAGACGTTTTCTGCCGTCGACACAGCGAAAGTGTTCCCCATCATGTACGACTTTGACGGGAATCGCGATTCCGCGGGTTCGGATCGATTCCAGAAGCTCACCAGGATCCGTTTCATCAAAGAGAATCTCTGACAGTTCAACCGTTGTATTGATCATTTCCGCTCTTCTCCGGTTCGGATGCCGGCTCTTCCGGTTTCGGGTTATCGGCCGGACGGCTCCGGAAGACTTCCTGAAGTTTTTTCAGAGCTTCTTCCCGATCAGATGAACCGCTGTCTTTCACTTTTACCGTCGGCTCTTTCCGCTTTGGCTTTTGCGGAGCCGGTTTTGGCTTCGAAGAATGCGAGAAGACCTCTTCAAACTTTTTCAGTGCCGCTTCCCGGTTTCCTGAAGATATATTCTGATTTCCACTCTGTTTCAGCTGTTCATCTGCCTTCTTAATATCATCCAGCCGCAGCATTTCGGTATTCAGAATTTCCAGAGCCTGTGTGACTTCGAGGTTGCTGGAATCTTTTTCATACTGCTTGCGGTGTTCGGCATGGATTACAGTCTTCTTTTTGCGGTTTCGCTTTCCGACCACATACATCGATCCAAATACGATGATAAACAGTGCAATCGCAGCAATTGCAATATTTACGATAATTGCCCGAATATCCACACTGCTGGTTTCTTCCGTTACCGTTTCGACCGGGTCCGCACCAACATACTGGTTCGACGTATTACGGGTCAGAAGTACAAACTCTCCCGGTCCGTCTGCCATGAATGAAATCGTATTGGTTGTCTGCCGTGTATAGCATTTAATGATTTCCCCGTCCTCGCCACAGGTCAGAACGGTATACACATCGCCGCCGACAGAATCCGACGGCCGGTTGATCGTGCAGAGCAGCTTTGCGTCGGTGTTAATCGCATCCATGTTTTTGGTCAGAGAAACGGTGAATTCTTTAAGTACTGTTTCCCCAAGATATTCCGCTTCTTTGTTCAGTGCGCTCGAAACGGATCTGGATACACCGTTTGAGATCGAGATCCGATAGGTATCCTGCTCTGTTTCCTTCTTTTCCAGCTGTCCCTCTTCCAACGGCAGAGACAGCGAAAGACCGGATACCGCAAATCCATATCCTGCATCATCAATGACATAGCGGATTTTTTCCTGATATGCCTTTCGCAGCAGCGTATCAAACGAACGGAACTCCGGCATCGTAAGATATGGCTGAACCGATTCATCCATTTCCTTTTTCACCTTGAGAATCTTTTCGGATTCATAGTTCTCAAGATCTTCTCTTGTACCGTAGGAATCTATGAGTGAAAGGATTTCTTTTTTGAGGGCAGCCCGCTTTTCATCCTTTTCGGCACTGACATTGATCGTATAGGATGCAG
>JAEEPV010000227.1 GCA_016284975.1 Solobacterium sp. | reverse complement strand
GTTATCTTCTACATCGTAGATCTTAAAGTTCTGTGTTCTTCCAAAATGCTGAAACACTTCTCCATTTTCATACGTAACTGCAATTTTCATTCCGTTGATACCTCTTCTTTCAACTCTACAACAATACAGAAAACCGGCTGGTTTTTCCAGCCGGATACTTTTTTTATTTTTTGTATTTCTGGTTTCTTCCGTTTGTTACTTCGCAAGAAATTCCTTCATTGCCGGTAAGACGCGCAGTGCTTCTTCCCGTCCGATCTGATAAACACGCTTCAGCTCTTCGGGGTCTTTTTCGACTTTGCCGATCTGCAGATCCTGCGGAGGGCGGATCACAAATGCTTCTCCGTTTTTCTCGCGTTCTTCGATTCCTGCCATCTGTGTGTTGTATACGAACGGACGTTCCTTCATGGCTTTTGCAATTGCAGGATATTTCTTCAGCACTGCCTTTACGACTGTCATGTAAGGATAGTCTTTCTTCCAGTATCCTTGCGGCTGCGTAAGAATGATCACATTACGCGTATAGCCAAGCGATTCCATGAACTTGTACGGTACGGAATCGGCGATTCCTCCGTCCAGCAGTTTCTTTCCGTCGATCTCCACCGGACGTGAGACCATCGGCATGGAGGCAGATGCCCGCATCCAGTCCATATCGGTCTTTTCACCATCCGTACAGAGATGATAGACCGCCTCTCCGGTTTCCGCATCGGTCGCTCCGACATAGAACTTCATCGGATTTTCCCTGAATGCCTGTTTGTCAAATATGTCCAGTTCTTCCGGCAGTTCCCGGTAACAGAAATCCACACCATAAAGATCCCCGGTTTTGATCAGCGATTCCAGACTGCAGTACCGTTTATCCCGGCAGTAGGTTGTGTTGTACCGCAGGGGTCTGCCGATCTGTCTGGACTTGTAGTTGGAGCCGAAGACTGCGCCGGCTGAAATACCGATCGCCGCTTCAAATGTGATATCTTCTTCCATGAATACGTCGATGACGCCGCAGGTAAACAGTCCCCGCATCGCACCGCCTTCCATGATCAGCGCATGTTTTGTCGTTTTTTCACTCATACTCAGTATCCTTTATCAAAATCAATGATTCGTTTCAGCGGCTTTCCTTCCGCGTAGAGCTTCAGATTCTCAAGAAACATCCTTACGGTTTTCTCTACGGTTGATGGAAGCGACAGATCTCCCGAGCAATGGGGTGTAATCAGAAGGTTCGGACAGTCCCAGATCGACGCTTCCGGTTTCAGCGGTTCTTCTTCAAATACATCCAGGGCTGCGTACAGTCTTCCCTTCCGCAGTTCCTGTTCGAGTGCATTCTGATCGATCACAGTTCCTCTTCCGACATTAACCACAAGCGCTCCATCCGGCATCCGTGACAGACGTTCTGCATTCAGCAGATGATACGTCCTTTCTGTCTTTGGGAGTGAGAGGATCAGGATATCGGTTTCCGGAAGCATTTCTTCCAGCCGATCCACCGGTACTGTCCGGTCAAAACAGTTATTCGGGTTTTTTCCGGAACGGTTCACACCAATCATACATGCAGGTTTGAATCCGTTCAGCCGTTCTGCACAGGATGTACCGATATCTCCTGTACCAAGCAGCGTAATTCTGCTTTGAAAGATCGAGCGGACCGGAAGTCCCCGTTTCCAGATATGCCGGGAAACAAGTTCCGCATAATCACTCTGCCGGCGCAGTACTTCCAGTATGACCATGACAACGTGCTCTGCGATCGTTGTGCCATAGGCACCGGAACTGCTCGTCAGGATCACATCCTTTGATGCATACATCGATCGATCCGTAAAACGGTCCACCCCGGCGGAAGACGTACAGTACCATTTCAGACTGGATGCCTTTCCGACAAGCTCCGGAGAAAATCCAAAGAGGATTTCCGCGTCTTCCACATGCGGCATGGCTTCCTCCGCAGTCGGATAGAACTCCGCATGGATGCCATACGTTTCTGCCGCTTTCCGGATCGCTTCTTTGTCGTCTTCCGTCATTTCCGGCATTACTGTTATCAGTTTTCGCTTCATGGGTTTCCCTCTCACACCGGAACACGTACATGCAGGACAAGATCATCCCGTGTTCCAAGAATATCTTCTTCGTACCGCAGCTGCCAGCGGCTGTAATGATGAATCACGTACGGTATGCCTCTTGCATTGCGGTGATTACTGACGATACCGATATGGTTCCGGAAGATCACGATATCGCCGGCTTTCCAGCTTTCAATATTCTTAACATCACTTGTCACAACCTCAGCGTTTTTTTCGAAGAATACGATCAGGTTCCGGACTCTTCGGAAATCGATGTCGATATCCGGTTCCCTGATATCATATCGTTCCGGATGTGCCCTGACATCTTCGTTTACCTTTTCCCGCAGATCATAACCCGCATCCCGCAGGGCAATACCAACAACATCCACACAGGTGCCGTACCTATCGTTGGGATAACCGCCAACATAGTATCGGCTTTGGTAGATCGGTCTTTTCTCTGTATACGCCAGTGCCTTCTGCAGAACAATGGATTCTTCGGTTTCCATCTTTCCATACGCATCCGGAAGCCGGGCGGAAGAAGGACGGAAGCCAAACAGTACCATCACTGTGACTGCGGCGGCAGGGATGATCCAGATACGGCTGCGTTTCATAGTAATAATGATAACGAAAAGTGAAGCCTCGCGGGAGACCTCACTTATGCATTGCTGTTGTTACCTGATGTTGAATTCCGGCGGTACGTCGATGTCTTCTCCGACGTACTTTCCGTTTTTCTTACGCTGCTTCACGCATTCACTCAGCAGATACTCGATCTGCCCGTTAACGGATCGAAAGTCATCTTCTGCCCAGGACGCGATTGCGGCGTAGAGCTTCGGTGACAGGCGAAGCGGAACCTGTTTCTTTTCATCCGCCATTAATAGAGACTGCCTGAATTTACAACGGGCTGTGCATCATGATTGCCGCAGAGAACAACCAGAAGATTGGATACCATGGCTGCCTTGCGTTCTTCGTCAAGATCTACGGTTCCGTTTTCCTTCAGCCGATCCAGTGCCATCTCAACCATGCCGACAGCACCGTCAACGATCATCTTTCTCGCGTCAATGATCGCGCTTGCCTGCTGTCTCTGCAACATGACAGCCGCGATTTCCGGCGCATAGGCAAGATAGGTAATGCGTGCTTCGAGCACTTCGATGCCGGCATTGTCTACCTTCTTCTGGATTTCTTCCTTGATCCGGTCCGCTACGACCGTACTGGAACCTCTCAGACTTCCGTCATCCGGTCTTCCGTCACCGGTCGTATCAATACCCGGAGCCATGTCATACGGATACAGACGAACGATGTCACGCAGTGCGGTATCGCACATCAGGGACAGGTATTCCTTGTAGTTATCAACGTTGAATACTGCCTTTGCGGTATCGGTTACTTTCCAGGTGACCGCAATTCCGATCTCAACCGGATTGCCGAGTACATCATTGATCTTCTGACGGGCATTGTTCAGTGTCATGATCTTGAGACTGATCTTTTTGGATACTGACGGTGCACTGCTGCTCTGGCCGGTCAGAATCGGAAGGTTGTCTCCCTTGACATCACCACTCTGTGAGAGCTGTGTGCGTGCGGCCGGGTTTACCGAAGATACAAACGGATTTACAAAGTAGAAACCCTCGCCTTTCAGCGTACCGATATACTTACCGAACAGGGTCAGTACAAGGGCTTCCTGCGGTTTCAGAACCTTCAGGCCAAGAAACATGATCCATCCGAACATCAGCCAGATCATTCCCGGAATGCCAAACAACGCATTCCCTGAGATCAGACCGAAGACGGAAAGAATGTAAAGGACAAAGATGCCGATCAGTACCGGCAAGCCATTGCTGCGACGCTTTAATACTTTCTCTTCCATAAGAACCTCCTGTATTAGTTCGATATCATTATGATATCACATTAATACTTTGTCAACTCCTCTCCGGAAACCGATTTCCAGATCCTGCAGAAAAAAGAAAATCGCCTGAACTGGAATATAGATAGATATATATTTAACGTAATTAAAGAAGAATTAACCCTGCCGCTGCCATGATCGCTTTTCAGGCTCTGCATTGTATACAAAGCAGAAATCGAACCACAAAATCCTTTACCGGAATGGCAGTATTTTTTCATTTATGAAACAAAACAGGTTTTTTCATGCATGTAACCTGCATGAAAACACTTTCATATAAAAAGTTCAAAAAAAGGTATTGCAAAAGTATCCGTTTGGGTAAATAATGAGGTTCCTCGATGAGGAAAGTCAGATCGGTACAGTTACCGCGAATCCGGTATGCGTCACCAAGGGGTGACGAACTGCCAGGTTATCAGATGAGCCCCGAGTGATCAGGGGTAACAAGAGGACGACAGCCGAAGGGTTGTAAGAAGCGGTAAAGGATACGCGGCTCACACCGGTTAAGAGACAGTCAAACCGGGCGCCATGAGAGATCATGGCGGTACGATGAATGTAAGTGCGGAGTGAGAAAGGTAGCGTAGACGTAAGCGCCCGCCTCTAGGGTGGGGATGCTTAAATGGCTTAGGCGGTCTTAGGACAGTTGAGAGACAGCGGATCAGCGCTCGGGTGACCGGGTGGTGCACGAAGTAAGGATGTCAGAAGATCAGGAGTCAGCTTATCTGAGAGTCATCACGAGGGCCTAAAAAAGCGGGACTTGTAAGAGCCCCGTTTTTATTTCTGTCTTTCAGGGTGCTGCCGGACGATTGTCCGGGGAACACCTTCTTTTTTTGTTTTTTTTCCGCTGTGATATTCCCCTTTTCTGCCTTCCTTTAAGATTCCGGAAAAACGTAACCGCTTTCATTTACAAATCTGTATTCCCATTGGTTTTTAAGGCAAAAAAACATGTTATGATTTGGCTGTTTCGCGGTTTTTTGCGAAGAGGAAAAATTGATATGAACATCTTTGATGTACTGACTTTATTCGGCGGCCTGGCCATGTTCCTGTATGGAATGCGTCTGATGGGAGACGGACTGAAGGAAAGCTCCTCCGGAACGCTCAAGGTTGCCATGGAACACGTCACCAACAACCCCGTGAAGGCCTTCCTTCTCGGTCTGGCAGTTACTGCCATTATTCAGTCCAGTACGGCAACGATCGTTATTACTTCCGGTCTTGTCGGTGCGGGCATTATCTCACTGCACCAGTCACTCGGTATTATCGTCGGCGCCAACGTCGGTACGACGGTGACCGGTCAGATTATCCGATTGCTCGATCTCAACGGCGCAGCCGGATGGATGCGAATCTTTCAGCCTTCCAGCCTGGCCCCGATCGCTCTGATCATCGGTATCATCATGATCATGGGCACGAAGTTCAAAAACTCCAAGACAATCGGAAGTATTCTCATCGGTTTCGGTATTCTGTTTTCCGGTCTGCTCAATATGACCAGTGCTGTTGACAGCCTCGCAGAGACCGGTGTGTTTGATGCGCTGTTCAGTAATCTTGGTTCAAATCCGATTCTTGGTTATCTGACCGGTGCGGCAGTTGCGTTTATCCTGCAGAGCTCATCTGCTTCGATCGGTATCCTGCAGGCATTCTCCATGACCGGCATCCTGAAGTTCAATGCGATCTATGCGCTGATCGTCGGTATCTATCTTGGAGACTGTGTTACGACTGCGATCGTCTGTTCGATCGGTGCCAAGGCAGAACCAAAGCGGGTCGGTCTTGTAAACATTCTGTATAACCTCAGCAAATCTGCTCTGGTGCTGATCGTCGTAAACCTTCTGCATTCCCTCGGATTCCTGGATGCGATCTGGAATGAAGTAGTCAATCCGGGACGCATTGCCAATACCAACACTATCTTCAACCTGGCATGCGCGCTTGTGCTTCTGCCGTTTATGGGTGCGTTTGAAAAAGCCTCCTGCCGTATCATCAAAGATGATCCGAAGAGTGAGAACAAATATAAAGACAAGCTGGATGCACTCAGCCCGGCATTCTTCTCCACTCCTGCCCTTGCGCTGCGTTCCTGTTATGATCTGCTTCTGACCATGTTTGAGATCGCACGTTCCAACATTGAGGTTTCCTTCTCACTGCTGAAGAAGTTTGATGAAAAGAAGTTTGAGAAACTCAGGGAAGAAGAAGACAACCTTGATCTCATGACCGATCATCTCAGTAATTACCTGGCGGATCTCTCCGCCAATCTGAAAACGGACTATCATATCTCGATCATGAACGAATACTTCAAGATCGTTACGGAATTTGAGCGACTGGGTGACTATGCGATGAATATCGCAGAGACCGCACAGGATCTCTACAGTAAAAACATCTCATTTTCCGAGACTGCACATGGAGAACTGGATATCGTTCACGATCTGCTCAATCAGATCCTGTCGAAGACCGAACAGGCCTTTACCCGCAGAGATCTCAAATGTGCAGTCAGTATTGAACCGCTCGAAGAAGTTGTCGATGATCTGGTCGAAACACTTAAGACTAACCATCTCGGCCGTCTTGCCAAAGGGAAATGCAACGTCTATGCCGGCTCGGATTTCATTGATACGCTCGGCAACGCAGAACGTATCTCCGATATCTGTTCCAACGTCGGACTTGCGACGCTGGCCCGGATGAAACCGGAACTGGCAGGCGATGCCCACGATTATATTGGTTATCTGCACAGTGGTCAGAATGAAGAGTTCAACCGGGATTATCAGAAAGCCCATGATGAATACTTCAGCCGGCTGAACAAGCTGATTGAAGAAGAAAAGAAACAGGACGCTGATCTGCAGATTTCAGGTAAATAACGATGGCAAACTATATTATGGATCTTCGGAAGATCGTTGGTCACAGGCCTCTTCTGCAGTGCGCTGCCAGTGTCATTATTGAAAACGAACGGGGAGAAGTTCTGCTCGGCAGACGTACCGATAATCTGAAATGGGGGTATTCCGGCGGATCGATCGAACTGGGAGAGACCGTTGAAGAATGTGCCAGAAGGGAACTGTCTGAAGAAATGGGACTCACGGCGCAGGATCTGGAATTCTTCATGATCAATTCCGGAGAAGAAACCCATTACATCTACCCAAACGGGGATGAAGTCTATAACGTCGAGATTGTCTATATTTGCCATAACTGGCAGGGCTTCCCCCGGCCGCAGGAAGAAG
>JAEEPV010000226.1 GCA_016284975.1 Solobacterium sp. | reverse complement strand
TGCGATCACTGGAGAAGGCAAATGAAACTGACGGTACTGAGTGACAATTATACGTATATCGACCGGTACTTTATTGGGGAACCGGCACTCTCTTTCTATATTGAAGAAGGGGATGAGCGGATCCTGTTTGATACCGGTTATTCCGATTCCGTTATTTTCAATGCGGAGAAGATGGGAATCAATCTTTCGAATCTGACGACGATCGTATTGTCGCATGGTCACAACGATCATACCCGGGGACTCCCGTATCTCTGGCGAAAATATGATTTTCACGGCGTGAAACTGATTGCACATCCACTGGCGTTTATGAAGAAGCGCTATCTTGGAGAATTGATCGGTGCGCCGTTTACCAGAGCGGAATGCGAACGGCATGGCATGGAAATCATAGATGGCTCAAAACCCGTAAAAATCAGTGAGCGGCTTTTGTTTCTGGGCGAGATTCAAAGGGTGACAGCGTTTGAAGGGAAGCGTCCGCTGGGAGAATATGAATTGGATGGCAGATGGACCAAGGATGATCTGTATGATGATTCCGCACTGGTCTATGAAGGAGAAGCAGGACTGTTTATCATAACCGGCTGTTCCCACAGCGGAATCTGCAATATCATCTGTCATGCGTGTGAGCTGAAGAAAACAGAAGTGCGGGCAGATGGCGTGATTGGCGGCTTCCATCTGATGGAAGAAGATGAACAGCTCGAAGAGACAGTCCGGTTTCTGAAAGATCATACTTCCGGAAAGCTGTATCCTTGCCACTGTGTGTCTTTGAAGGCAAAACACCGCATGATGCAGGAACTGCCGGTTGAAGAGGTTGGTGTCGGAATGGAACTGGTAATCCGTTGATACATCGGATCCGGGGATTATTCTGAAACGATTTGTCCGTATTGTCGGGAATTATAAAAGGGGATAACTGTATGAACGAAGAGAAAATCACAAAACGGAATCTGTGGTGCTTTCCAGTCGGAACGATCGGACGGGACATGGTGTATGTACTGATCGCAAACTTTCTGCTTACGTATACCATGTTCACGCGGGAACACACACATACACAGCTGGGTGCGATCACAGCGATCATGGTGGCGGCGAGAGTCTTTGACGCCCTGAATGATCCAATCATGGGTAATATCATTGAACGCACCCGAACCAAATGGGGTAAGTTCAAGCCATGGCTGACCATAGGTGCTTTAACCACTACGTTTGTCATCGTTTTTCTGTTCAATACCTCACTGACCGGATGGCCTTTCATCATTGCCTTCGGCATTTCTTATTTTGCCTACAGCATTACCTATACGATGAATGACATCTCCTACTGGGGCATGATTCCCGCCCTTTCCCGTGACAGTACTGCCCGTGATATGTTCACCTCAAGAGCGACTCTCTGTGCGGGAATCGGCAATGCACTGGCGAGTGTGGCGATTCCGCTTCTGACGACCGGTGCGATGGCCCTGGGTGGAAATGCAAAGAGCGGATATGGAATCGTATCAGTCATTATCTGTGCCACAGCACTCTTCACACAGATCTTCACAATTCTCGGAGTGCGTGAGAACCGGGATGATATGAAAACCAAGCCGGTTCCGCTGTCCTTTAACAAGATCCTTTCAACATTCACCGGAAACGATCAGCTGAGGTGGATCTCATTGTGCTTTCTGATCCAGGAGACCGGCAGCTGTATCATCGCCGGCGGTCTTGGATCAACGTATATTTACTTCACCTACGGATACCGCGGTGGTCTCTATTCGACCTTTACGCTGGTCGGTATGTCCGCAACGGCGTTCCTGATGATCTTCTATCCGACCATCAGTAAAAAACTGGGACGGAAAAAGCTGATGGACATTCTGGCGGTCGTGGCGATGGTCGGTTATGTGATGATGCTTGGATCCTTACTGTTCAAAGGAACGATGCCCGGCTTCTGGGTGCTGACGATCGGATTTATGATTGCCGGCTTTGGTCAGTATGGCTATTACCTGATTATGATGATTGCCATTCTCAATACGGTTGAATACAACGAGTATCAGCACGGTACGAGAGATGAAGCGATCATCGGTTCCCTGCGTCCGTTTCTGACCAAGATGAGCTCTGCGGTGGTCGTGCTGATTACAACGATCACATACATAATCTTTGGTGTGACAGACTATACGAATCAGATTTCCTCGCTTGAAAGCTCCGCTACCAGCGGCGCGATCAGTGAAGCGGAAAAGCTGAATGCAATTGATCAGGTGCTTTCGACGGTAAAGACTTCACAGACTTCCAGTCTGTTATGGGTCATGGTTCTGTTGTCAGCGGCCCTGATGCTGATATCGTATTTCATCTACAGCCGCAGATATAAGCTGGATGAAGCGGAATATGACCGCATCTGCAAAGAACTGGAAGCACGCAGGGCAGCAGGCTGAACATGTGCTGCCGTTATGTAATCTGGCTTGACGGTTCATTGCGCCTCCTGAAGGATCAGGCAGAACAGTCCGCTTTGACGGAACCGATCCAGACCCATCTGCAGCGTACGCTGAAGACGGAAGGAGAGATCCGTCCGGGAGATGTTTCCGCCGTGCTGGCCCGCAATCGAAAAGGCGAAGTAAAGGCGTTTCCGATGATGTGGGGGTTTCAGAACAAGACAGGCAGTTCCCTCATTATCAACGCGAGAAGCGAGACTGCAGGGGAAAAACCGATGTTTGCGGAATCCTGGAGGTCGCATCGCTGTGTGATTCCTTCTTCCTGTTATTTTGAATGGCTTCATGAAGCAGGTGCTTCAAAGCGGACTTCCGGAAAGAAGTACGCGGTAAAGACGAAACAGGGAGAGATCACCTGGCTCTGTGGATTATATCGGATGGAAGACACTATCCCGCATTATGTGATTCTGACCCGTGAGCCTTCGGAAGATGTCCGTTTCCTGCATGACCGGATGCCGCTGATCCTTCCCCGGGAGAAGATCCTGGAATGGCTTGATCCGGCCAATGAGGCAGACAGGCTGAAAGAATATGCTGTAAAGGAAATGCAGGCACTGCCTGCGGAACGATAAGAATCAAAACGAAAAAGGAGGAACCATGACTTACACGGTATCATTTGAGAAACTGCCGGAAACGCTGGAAGAAATGAAGAGTCTTCCAGAGGCAGGCCTGCAGAGACCGCAGGATACGGCAGCGCTGACGGTCGCCGCATTGAACGTTTATCCAGGCAACAAAGAGGAAGCGATCCGGATGCTGGATTATCTTCGGGGTCCGCGTCCGCTTTCGGAGATGGACAAACAGTTTCTGAGAGACCGCTTTATGGACGGAAAGAACTACATTCCCCGTTCCTATTTTGACGGAAGTACCGTTGAAAACAACTACACACCTTCGGTTCCCTATACGGTAACCATGAGTGACAGTCATGCCCGGATTGCGGAGGAAGGTTATCACATCATGGATCTGAAATCCGCCGGCGCCGACAGCGCCAGAACCGTCACGCTGCGGAACAAGCCGTCAACCGGAGAGTGGTTCCTCTGGGAACAGACTCTGCTGGCCGGAATCCGGGAACCGAACGAACAGAACGTCTGGGCCTGAAACGGCGCAATCACTGCCAACGGTTATTGAATAACTCTTGACAGGTTAGTGACATGCTCGTAACATCGAACTGTAAGGGAGATCAATTTTATGAAGTATAAAATCGTGTCGGATTCAACATCCAATATGCGGACACTGCCCGGCAGTATTGAATACAAAACCGTACCGCTCAAGATCCTGGCGGATGGAAAAGAATATGTAGATGAAGATGGTCTGGATGTCGAAAAGATGGTAGAAGCGGTTGAAGCAGCTGCGAAGACCAGTACGTCCTGTCCGAATGCGGAAGAATACCGTGCTGCCTATGAAGGCGCAGATAATGTATTTGCCATTACGATTACCAGCGGCCTTTCCGGCAGTTACAATGCGGCAGAACAGGGTGCCGAAATGTTCCGGGAAGATCATCCGGAGGCTAAAATCCGTGTCATCGACTCGCTTTCTACCGGCGGAGAAATGCATCTGCTGATTGAGAAGCTGAGAGATTTGATGGAACAGAATCTTCCGTTTGAAGAGATCAATGAGAAGATCGATGAATATCATCAGTACACCCGTCTCCTGTTTTCTCTGGAATCCGTACAGAATCTGGCGAAGAACGGACGGGTACCGATGGCGGTCGCAAAGATTTCAAACTTTTTGAATATGCGCTTTATCGGCAAACCGACACCGGAAGGAACGATTCGACCGGTCTATAATGTACGGGGCGCAAAGAAGAATATATCCAAGATCGTGGAGGAAATGCTGGCACAGGGTTATACCGGCGGAAAAGTATGGATCTCTCACTGTCTGAATCCGGAAGCGGCAGAAAACCTGAAGAATGCCATTCTGGAG
>JAEEPV010000225.1 GCA_016284975.1 Solobacterium sp. | reverse complement strand
GGGTTGGTCTTGTCAATCAGGTCGTTCCGCAGGAAGAACTGATGCCGACGGCAGAAAAGCTTGCTTCAGGAATTGCAAAGAATGCTCCGATCGCGGTGCGTCAGTGCAAGAAGGCCATCAATGAGGGTTTGGAACTGAAGATGGATGATGCGATCGTTCTGGAAGAGAAGCTCTTCGGAGACTGCTTTGAAACCCATGATCAGGTGGAAGGCATGACCGCATTCATGGAAAAACGCAAAGAGAAGAACTTTACAAATAACTAATAAAGAGGAGATTAGAAAACAATGAAAGTAGCAGTAATCGGCGCCGGTACAATGGGACGCGGTATTGCGCAGGCATTTGCGCAGTGCGATCAGATTGAAAAAGTTTATCTGTGCGACATCAAGCAGGAGTTTGCGGACAATGGCAAGGCAATGGTCAAGAAGGGCTTTGACAAGCGCATTGCCAAGGGCAAGATGGCTCAGGAAGATGCAGATAAGATTCTCGATAAGATCCAGTGCGGCCTGAATGATCAGGCAGTGGATCCGGATCTTGTGGTTGAGGCAGCTCTTGAAGTCATGCAGCTGAAGAAAGACTGCTTCAAGCAGCTTCAGGATGAGATCGTCAAAAACGAAAACTGCATCTACGCTTCCAACACCTCCAGCCTTTCCATCACAGAGATCGGTGCCGGTCTTTCCAAACCGGTCATCGGCATGCATTTCTTCAATCCGGCTCCGGTCATGAAGCTGGTTGAAGTAATCGCAGGCATCAACACACCGGCGGAAACGGTTGCCAAGGTTAAAGAAATTTCCGAGATGCTCGGCAAGACACCGGTTCAGGTCGAAGAGGCTCCGGGCTTTGTCGTAAACCGTATCCTCGTTCCGATGATCAACGAAGGTATCCAGGTCTACAGCGAAGGTATTGCCAGCATTGAAGGAATCGATACTGCCATGAAGCTTGGCTGCAACCATCCGATGGGACCGCTGGAACTCGGCGACTATATCGGTCTTGATATCGTTCTGGCGATCATGGATGTTATTTACAAAGAAACCGGTGACAGCAAGTACCGTGCCTGCACACTGCTCCGCAAGATGGTCCGCGGCAAGCACCTTGGTGTCAAGACGGGTATTGGCTTCTATGATTACAGCGATGGCGGCAAGGTAGCCGTTGACGCGAAATAAATAACGGGATACCGGGTGTTTTCAGGGCACCCGGCTTATCTGCGTACAGAAATAATTTGGAGGAATTGAAACTATGGATTTCCAACTGGATCAGAAACACGAAATGGCACGTTCCCTCTTTCGTGAATTTGCCGAAAAGGAAGTGAAGCCGCTCGCGATTGAAACGGATGAAACAGAACAGTTCCCGCGCGAGACCGTCACGAAGCTTCAGAAGTATGGATTTATGGGTATTCCGGTACCAAAGGAATATGGCGGACAGGGATGCGATCCGCTGACCTATGTCATGTGTGTTGAGGAAATGGCGAAAGTCTGCGGTACGACCAGCGTTATCATCAGTGCTCATACCTCACTCTGCATCGACCCGATCATGACCTATGGTACGGAAGAGCAGAAACAGAAATATGTCGTACCTCTGGCAAAAGGGGAAAAGCTCGGCGCATTTGCGCTGACTGAACCGGGCGCCGGTACCGACGCACAGGGGGCACAGACCAAAGCGGTATTTGATGAAGCAACTCAGGAATGGGTGCTCAACGGCTCCAAGTGCTTTATCACCAACGGTAAGGAAGCGGACATCTACATTGTCATCGCATATACCGATATCGTTGAAGACAAAAAAGGCCGCAAGCAGAAACGTTTCTCCACCTTTATTGTAGAAAAGGGAACACCGGGATTCACATTCGGTGTCAAGGAAAAGAAAATGGGTATCCGCGGATCCGCGACCTATGAACTGATTTTCCAGGACTGCCGGATTCCGAAGGACAACCTGCTCGGTGTCCGCGGCAAGGGATTTGCCAATGCCATGCATACACTCGACGGCGGCCGTATCGGTATCGCCGCACAGGCGCTTGGTCTTGCCGAAGGTGCTCTTGACCGTACGGTTCAGTATGTCAAGGAACGCAAGCAGTTCGGCCGTTCCATCGCACAGTTCCAGAACACCCAGTTCCAGCTTGCCAACATGGCAACACAGATCGAAGCTGCCCGGCTGCTGGTCTATAAGGCTGCTGAGGCAAAGCGCACCCAGTCTTCCTACAGCGTAGAAGCTGCCCAGGCAAAACTGTTCGCAGCCGAAACCGCCATGGATGTTACAACCAAATGTGTCCAGCTGATGGGCGGTTATGGATATATCCGTGAATACGAAGTGGAGCGCATGATGCGTGACGCCAAGATCACAGAGATCTACGAAGGTACTTCCGAAGTTCAGCGCATGGTTATCTCCGGCGCGCTGCTGAAGTAAGAAAGGGGAATCAGAAACTATGAAAATTGTAGTTTGCATTAAGCAGGTTCCGGATACTGCCGGCGGCGTCAAATTCAAACCGGACGGAACACTGGATCGTCAGGCGATGCTTGCGATCATGAATCCGGATGACAAGGCAGGCCTTGAAGCGGCACTTCGCATCAAGGATGCGGATCCGGAAAACGTTAAGGTCACAGTACTCACCATGGGTCTTCCGAAAGCAGATGCCGTTTTGCGGGAAGCACTGGCAATGGGTGCGGATGATGCACTGCTGATCACGGACCGTGTACTTGGCGGTGCCGATACCTGGGCGACTTCCAGCACAATTGCAGGTGCGCTCAAGAATATGGAATATGATCTGATCATCACCGGCCGTCAGGCAATCGATGGTGATACGGCACAGGTCGGTCCGCAGATTGCGGAACATCTTGGAATTCCGACAATCTCCTATGCAAGAGAGATCAAAGTCGATGGCAGCACCGTTACCGTAAAGCGCATGTTTGATGATGGATACATGATGCTCAAAGCCAATATGCCGTGCCTGATCACTGCACTTTCCGAACTCAATGAGCCGCGTTACATGACGCCGGGCGGAATCTTTGATGCGTTCGACAAAGAAGTAACGGTATGGGGCCGTGCACAGCTCGATGTTGAGGATTCCAATATCGGTCTCAACGGTTCACCGACCAAGATTGCCAAGGCAAGCGACAAGGTAGCCAAAGGCAAGGGAACGGTCGTTACCCCGGATTCTCCTCAGGAAGCTGCCGACGGCATTGCCGCCAAGCTCGCTGAGAAGAACATCATCTAAGGAGGTCCAGGAGAATGGGATTAGAAGAATATAAAGGCGTATTTATTTACGCGCAGCAGGTGGACAACAAGCTTTCCAATATTGCATTCGAACTGCTTGGCAAGGCGAAGGATCTTGCGGCGGATCTGGATGAGAAGAAGGTGACAGCCGTTCTGATCGGTTCCAATGTCGGTTCTCTTGTGGATGAACTGGCTGCCTATGGTGCAGACCGCGTTATCGTTGTCGATGATCCGGAACTGAAGGATTACCGTACTGAACCGTATACACACGCACTGGCATCGGTTATCAATGAATACAAGCCTGAAATCATGCTGGTAGGCGCAACTGCCATCGGCCGTGATCTTGGCCCGCGCACCAGTGCCCGCGTCAAGACCGGTCTTACCGCAGACTGCACACTGCTTGAAATCGGTGATTTCCCGCTTACTCCGATTCCGGGACAGGAACAGAAACATAAGCAGCTGCTCATGACCCGTCCGGCATTCGGCGGAAATACGATCGCTACGATCGCCTGCCCGGACAACCGTCCGCAGATGGCTACCGTAAGACCGGGCGTCATGCAGAAGATCGCTCCGATCGCAGGCGCAAAGGCAGAAGTCATTAACTACAACCCGGGCTTTACTCCGAACAACTGCTATGTTGAGATCCTTGATATCGTCAAGGAAGTCTCTAACATCGCGGATATCGCAGATGCCAAGATCCTTGTTTCCGGAGGACGCGGTGTCGGTTCCAAAGAAAACTTCAAGCTTCTGGAAGATCTGGCAGAAGCACTCGGCGGAACGGTTTCCTGCTCGCGTGCAGTCGTTGACAGCGGCTGGATGCCAAAGGAAATGCAGGTTGGACAGACCGGTAAAACCGTCCGTCCGAAGGTGTATTTCGCAATCGGTATCTCCGGTGCGATTCAGCACGTTGCGGGTATGGAAGAGTCAGACTTCATCATTGCCATCAACAAGGATGAAAACGCCCCGATCTTCGATGTCGCAGACTATGGCATCGTCGGTGATCTGAACAAGATCGTTCCGCTGCTGACGGATAAGATCAAAGCGGAAAAGGCAAAGAAGACCGCATAAGCAATTCGTTGTATTTCAAAACGCTGATTTCTGTACAAGGGATCAGCGTTTTTTACTGGCTGCGTAAGTGGATTTTCTCCGTGAGGAAGCGTAACGTTTTCTTGTATGAACCAAAAACTGAAACAGAAACTGATTCTCATTGTCATTCTTCTTGCATGCATCGTAATCCTGGTGCCAATCGGGATCCATTCCAGCAAAGAGAAAAAACGGCGGGAACTGCAGGAGGCACAGCGGGCAGAACTCGAAGAACGTCTGACTTCTGCCCGTGCGCGTCTGGATGAGATGCAGGCCAGCTATTATGCCGTTCAGTCAGAACTGATTGCGATGCGGCAGGATCCATCCTGGCGGGCTCTGACCGTGCATACGGCGCAGCTACCAATGCTTGCGATCGGAGATTCGGTCATGCTTGGCGCAAGGGCAAATATTCTGAGCGCATTTCCAAACGGCGAAGTAGATGCCAGGGAAAACCGCTCCTATTATCCGGCCTATTACATCATTCAGGATCATCTGGAAAAAGGTGCGGATTTCGGTCCGGTCGTGATCGGTCTGGGTACGAATTCTCCGCTGGATGTTCCGGTATGTGAAGAAATCGTTCGGCTGTGTGGTGAGAGGCAGGTATTCTGGCTCACGACCACCAACAACTGGCAGTTTTACAATACCGAAAAGATTTGGAATCTCAGCGGCGAATTTGAAAACCTTACCATCATTGACTGGGATACGTATTCCAAAGATCATCCGGAATATTTTTATGAGGATCAGATTCACCTGACGGAAGAGGGAAGGCAGGGTTATACGGATCTGGTTTTTACTGCAATTACGGACCGGTATTATTCACTTCTGCCTGAAAAGGAAGATCATCGTCTGTGCCTGATTGGTGACGATTATCTCCTCAGTGCCGTAAGTGATCTTTCTGTTTCGATCGAGGATACGATCAT
>JAEEPV010000224.1 GCA_016284975.1 Solobacterium sp. | reverse complement strand
TGGAACAGTTTGATGTTCCGGTATTCGCAGTTCAGCGGGAAGCGGATGCGGAACGGCTCGCAAAGGAATACCCCGATAAAACAATTCTCTGCGGCGACAGCGGTCTGATCGAGATCGCCAAAGGGGATTATGACGTACTGGTCAATGCGCTGGTTGGGTTTGCTGGCTTTGCGCCGACACTTGCCGCAATCCAGAGTGACCACGATGTTGCGCTGGCAAATAAGGAAACCTTAGTGTGCGGCGGGGAGCTGATCAACCGGGAGCTCGCACTTCGTGGGAAAACGCTGGTTCCGATTGACAGTGAACACAGTGCGATCTTCCAGTGCCTGCAGGGCAACCGGATGCGCCAGGTCAAACGGCTGATCGTTACCGCTAGCGGCGGCAGCTTCCGAAACAGGACACGGGAGGAACTGCAATCGGTTACGGTCGAAGAAGCACTGGCTCATCCAAACTGGTCAATGGGCGCTAAAATCACGATCGACAGCGCTACGATGATGAATAAGGGCTTTGAGGTTACAGAGGCCCACTGGCTGTTCAATATGCCGTTTGATAAGATCGATGTATTGATGCATCCGGAATCGATCGTGCATTCGATGGTGGAATATATCGACAAGAGTGTCATGGCACAGATGGGAACGCCGGATATGCGGCTTCCGATCCAGTATGCACTCTCCTGGCCGGATCGTCTGGAACTGGACGAACCGCCGCTGGATCTTGCTTCGGTCGGTACGCTTCATTTTGCCGAGCCGGATTTCGAGCGCTTTCCGCTTCTGGCATTAGCCTATGAAGCAGGAACGAAGGGCGGCAATCTCAGTGCCGTCATGAATGCCGCCAACGAGGTGGCCAATGCCGCGTTCCGGAACCATGAGATCGCATTTCCGATGATCGAGGAAATTGTGATCTCAGCCGTTCATGAAGCGGAATTTGAAGAATTAAGAAGTGCGGAGGATCTCTATAAGGCCAATGCCTGGGGAGATGCCTACGCAAGGGAAAGAATAAGGAATATCAATTAATGACGATTATATATTTTCTGATCCTGCTCTCTGTCATCATCTGTATTCATGAGGCAGGACATCTGCTGGCGGCCAAGCTGTTTAATGTATACTGCTATGAGTTCAGTTTCGGTATGGGACCGGCGCTCTTCAAGAAGCAGGGGAAGGAAACGCTCTATGCAATACGTCTGATCCCGATGGGCGGATTTGTGGCGATGGCCGGCGAAAACAGTGAAGAAGCCTATCCGGAAATTGAGGTGCCGGATGATCGGCGTCTGTACAACAAACCGGTCTGGCAGCGGATCATCATCCTGCTGGCCGGCGTGTTCATGAATTTCCTGCTCTGTTTTGTCATTCTTTCGATGGTCTATCTCTGGGCAGGCGCATTCAGTGAGTCCCCGGAGGCACGGATCGTAAAGGTCATGGAAAACTCCCCGGCAGAGCGGGCCGGTCTTCAGGAAGGAGACCGTATTACTGCGCTTTCGCAGGGAGAGCGGAACACATCGATTAAGACCTTTGAGGATATGCAGACGTTCTTCTATATGATGGATAACGATCATGTGGAAATTACGGTAGAACGTAATGGCCAACCGCTTACGATTGAAGCAGTCGCAGAAAAGGGAGAAGACGGTTATTACCGGATCGGCATTCAGGGTCCGAATGCCAATCTGGTCAAAGTCAACTTTCTGAACTGCTGGAAATATGGCGCCAAAGAAATGGGCTATCTTGCCAGGCTGATGGGAGAAAGCATTAAGACACTGATCTTCGGCAGACATCTTGAGCAGCTGAGCGGACCAGTCGGCATCTACAGTGCGACGGAGGAGAGTGTCAGCTATGGACTTGCCGGATATCTCTTACTGATGGCGCAGCTGTCCATGAGCGTCGGGTTTATGAACCTTCTGCCCTTACCGGTACTGGATGGCGGACAGGTCGTGATCACACTCTGTGAAGCAGTAATCGGGAAACGGCTCAGTGAAAAGTTCAAGATCGGTCTGATGGGTGCCTGCTGGGTACTGCTGATCGGACTGATGGTGTTTGTTACATGGAATGACATCGTAAAGATGATGGGATGATAAAAGGAGAAATGATTATGCAGACGATTCTTGTTACAGGCGGAACCGGATATATCGGTTCCCATGCAGTTACCGCTTTGATTCAGTCGGGTTATGACGTGGTTGTACTGGACAACCTGTATAACTCCAATAAGGCAGTGCTGGATCGGATTGAGACGATCACCGGGACGAAGCCAAAGTTCTATGAAACGGATATCCTGGATAAGGAAGGGCTGAGAAAGATCTTTGCGGAGAACAAGATCGACGCGGTTATTCATTTTGCCGGATACAAGGCAGTCGGAGAATCAACGGAGATTCCTCTGACGTATTACGAAAACAATATCAGCGGCTCAATCAACCTGTATCAGGCAATGGCAGAAGCCGGCTGTAAGACACTGGTCTTCTCAAGCAGTGCTACCGTATACGGTGCACCGAAATCCGTTCCCATCAAGGAAGATTTCCCGACCCATACCACCAACCCGTATGGCAGCACCAAATTGATGAATGAAATGATTCTGGCTGATGTGTGCGCATCCGATCCAGACTGGTCGGTACTTCTGCTTCGCTATTTCAACCCGATCGGCGCTCATCAGAGCGGACTGCTTGGCGAAGTGCCCAACGGCATCCCGAACAACCTCGTTCCTTATATCGCAAGAGTTGCCAATGGTACACTGGAATATCTTCGCGTCTGGGGAAATGATTATCCGACCGTAGACGGAACCGGAGTCCGGGACTATATTCATGTCGTTGATCTGGCGGATGGTCATATCGCTGCCGTTAAATACGCGCTGGAACACAAAGGCGTTGACTATATCAACCTCGGTACCGGAAACGGCTACTCTGTACTGGAAGTGCTCCATGCCTATGAAAAGGCATGCGGAAAGGAACTCCCCTACAAGATCATGGAACGCCGGCCGGGGGATATCGCAGAGTGCTATGCTGATACCGAAAAGGCCAGTCGTCTTCTGAACTGGAAGGCAAAATACAACATCGATGAGATGTGCCGTGACTCCTGGAACTTCACGGTAAAGAATCCGGACGGAATTAAGTAAACAAACCAATACCGCATCATTCCAAAAAGGGTGATGCGGTTTTTTCTATTTGGGAAAAGAAAAAAGGAACCGGATGTCCGGTTCCAGAATCGATTCATCAATATGGATGGAAGTTGCCTGCTTCGTCCCACCAGCCCTTGAGGTACCACTCCGGATCGCTGAAGTCGATCGTGCTTTCTTCGTTCCATTCATTCCACTCTTCATCACCGCTGCCGTACTGATGTCCTTCACAGTAAACGGTAGGGGCATTGTTCGGTGCTGCATATTCCCAGTGTCCGCCGCACCAGTCCTGGGCCAGCTGACCGCTGTTGGTGCACACCCAGTATTTCTGGATGCCGACATCTTCTGCTGTATAATCGAGAATCGGCTTGTCTTCCAATCCGTCATGGATCGGCTGCATATACGCATGCCACAGTCCTGCTGACTGATAGTAGGAGGAACTGTTGATCATCCGGACATAGTCGTCTGCGGAGATTCTCACGAAGCTTGTGTAGTACGGGGAATAGCCGCCAAAGGAGATGACCTGATGTTCATGCGTACCGGTCTTACCGGCTGAAGTAACATTCTTCAGTCTTGCGTTGACACCATAACCATCGATCATATTCGACTGCATCATATCCGTAACAAGCCATGCGGTCGACTGCGAGAAGACTCTGTGCCGCTCCGCATTGCTGCTGTTCATGATTTCATTGCCGAACCGGTCGGTAACCCGTTTGTAGGCATGCGGTTCAATGTATTCACCGCCATTGGCAAGGCAGGCATAGGCACCTGTCATTTCCAGTGTTGTAACGTCCGTTGCACCAAGTGCAAGTCCGGCAGGGGTCTTGGCCAGATTCTCCGGGGCAAAGCCTTCCTTGACCATGAAGTCATAGGCACGGTCGATTCCGACATGTTCCAGAAGGAAGCGGGCAGCCGGAATATTGTGAGAAAGCTCAAGCGCTCTTCGCATCGTAATGGCAGATCCGGTATGATCACCATTTGGATAGCTGTTATCTGCGCCATAGCCCTGAATGCTTTCCTGCGTATCCATGACAGTCGTGCCCGGATAATCACCGGTCTCACATGCCGGGGCATAGACGGAAAGTGGCTTAATGGAGGAGCCGACTGCCTGGGTACTGTCGGTCGCACGGTTGAAGCCTTCCGGTTCAGTCGGTTCTTCACGTCCGCCGACCATCGCAACGACTTCACCGGTATGCTGATCCATGATCACGGCACTGGCTTCTACCTGGGTGCCGGTAACGGTAGCAGGGTAGCGGGCAAAGTTTGTGATCGCTTCCTGAGCGATGTCCTGAATATTCTTGTCAAATGCAGTGTAGATAATGTAGCCGGCGGTACGAAGCCACTGCTTTTTCTCGTAGAGCGTATCATCATTGATTTCCGCTTCTTCCGCTTCAAGCAGTTTTGTTGCGACGTCTTCAACTGCGTATTCTACATAGATCGGATAGTTATACAGTTCATACCGACGGGAGTTATCAAGTACCGTCAGCGGTTCATTGAGTGCGTTCTGATACTGGCTCTCTGTAATCTTGCCGGTTTCATACATCTTATAAAGAACGTTATTGGCTCTTGTATTGGAAGGAGTCATATCACCCTTGAGCTTGTTCAGTCTCGGGTTGTACTGGTTGGGAGACTGGGCAAGCCCGGCAAGGATCGCACATTCCTTCAGGGAAAGCTCATCCAGTGTTTTGCCGAAGTAGTCTTCTGCCGCAACCTTGATTCCATAGTTGGAATCTCCCAAGAACAGCGTGTTCATGTACCAGGTGAGAATATCATCCTTGGACATGACTTTTTCCAGTTCAAGCGCAAGGTGGATTTCCATTGCCTTTCGCTCATAGGTGACTGCCTGTGTCAGGTGGGTATTCTTGATCAGCTGCTGTGTGATCGTACTGGCACCATAGTGTGCATTTCCGGTGACCTGGCCGATGACTGCACCGATCAGACGCTTCAGGTCGATGCCGTTATGCGTATAGAAGCGCTCATCCTCAATCGCAATAAATGCATCTTTCAGCTGCTGCGGAATTTCATCGGAATCTGCCCACTCGACATTTTCGTTCGTGCCGTATTCTGCCAGAAAGTTTCCGCTGGCATCATACAGCTTGGAAGCCTGAGAATATTCTTCTCGTTTGCCGACGTCTAACGGCGGAACGTTTGCGATCATCTTCTCAAACCACATGAAGCCGCCGAATCCGCCTGCAAACCCACAGACCAGAGCGAATATAAACAATCCGACAAGGATCTTTCCGGTCCGGTATTTTGGCTTCTTCGCCGCTTCCGGTACCGGTGCCGTGTTCTTCTGCTTGGTGATGCGTCTTACGCGTGCCGGTTTAATGGAAGCCGGACTGAGGACGTTCTTTGCATTCGCCTCACTTGCTTTTTCGCCTGTAGGTACCGGCGGTATCTTGATCGGATAGACGGCAGGGGATACGGATTTTTCTTTTTCCGCAGTATCTTCTGCTTTTCCATCCTTTGTTTTCGGATCCGCGGTTTTACTCTCTTTCGTTTCCTTTGTCTCACGGATGGAGGCAGATCCCGGCTTTGTTTCCGATGCCGGTTTTTCTTCCGTGACGGAAGAAGCTGTTTTGGTCTTCGCTTCTTCGTTCTTTGTTTCCGAAGCTTCCGGTTCTTCCGCAGCATGCATCGCCGCATTGGCTGCGGTACGGAAAATTTCCGGTTCATCCTCAACCTTTTTCAGACTGCCGGTAAAGAGGGTGAGTTCTTCATCCTCATTCTGTACAGCATTTTTCGGTACCGAATGAGCCGCTGCCGCAGCCTTCCGGATCTCTTCTTCCCTGTTGAACGCCGGAAGTTCCGGTGCTGCTGCAGACTGAACGGATTCTTTACCAGGAAAAGGAGGAGGAACCGGAGCGCCGCCTTTTTTGTTTTCCTTGTTATTTTTAAAGCTATTCTTTGACATATGCTTTACCATTCAGACAAAACTCAAAAAAACATCCGCATGAACGGAATGAATTTTATCCGCCTCCATATTATAGAACAAAACTTGTTTTGCAACGTATGAAACATTTTAAATGTATTTTCACGTTTTCCTTACCGGAAACCGGGAATTTCCTATAATATAAAGGCAATGACAACGAAAGAACTCCGCAAACGCAATTTTCTCATCTGGACTGCACTGATCCTGGTG
>JAEEPV010000223.1 GCA_016284975.1 Solobacterium sp. | reverse complement strand
GTTACCTTTTTATCTGATCTTACTCAGCTTCCTTAATTGCGGAGACAGGGCATGTGCCAACGCAGGAAAGGCAGGAAATGCATGTATCAGCATTGCATTCGGACTTGCCCTCATTATCCAGTGAGAGAGCAGTAACCGGGCATACTCCTACGCATGCACCGCAGCCGATGCAGGCTTCCTTATCAATAATAACTGCCATAATGTTCTCTTCCTCCTACGGAATGCATTATAGCATCTGAAGATAGGGTGTTCAATGGATTGAAAATACTGTTTTTATGTGATTTTTCACATATTTTTTCCATATAAAAAGGGATGGCTTTCACCTTCCCTTCATCCTTCCTGATGTGTTACGGACGTTCCTGGATCCGTCGGATGGATACCGCTCTGCATGTGCTTTCGTCCACTTCAATTACAACTCCAGAGATCATCGCCTCCGCCTGTGAGGGCTTATATTTCGTAAGCTGCTTATGGACCATACGATCGATGACTTCCACACAGTCTCTGCCAAGGATGGAATCGAACGGACCGCACATACCGGCGTCACTGATATAGGCACATCCGTGATAGATCTGCTCATCGGCTGTCTGTACATGTGTATGTGTACCGATGATTGCCGCTAGACGGTCGTGATAAACCCTTAGAAACAACTCCTTTTCTGCAGTCGCCTCCGCATGGAAGTCGCAGATGATCAGATCTGCATCAATTTCTTCCAGCAGGCTGTCCATTGTCACAAACGGATCTTCCGCAGCCGCATCCATGAAAATCGATCCCAGTACATTGACGACTGCAATCTTTTTTCCATGACACTCCCGCACGATCCATGCCCTTCCATCTTCCTTTGGTTCAAGATTCGCCGGACGGATCAGATACGGACATTCTTCCATTCTGGAACATATCTCCGATTTAGAGAACGCATGGTTTCCAAGCGTCACCACATCCGCTCCGGCCTCGATCAGCTGCCGGTAGATTGACGAGGTGATTCCCTTGCCATGCGCCGCGTTTTCCCCGTTGACGATGGTGAAATCCGCGGAAGTCTCCTGTTTCAGCTTCGGCAGACGACGCATTACGGCATCCCTGCCGCTGCGCGCAGTCACATCACCGAGGAACAGAATATTCATCGTTACTGAGCCAGTTCCTGTACGCGGACCTCACGGATCAGCGTGACTTTGATCTGACCCGGATAGGTCATTTCGTTTTCGATCCGGTCCTTGATGTCATGTGCGACCTTGACCATCGTTTCATCATTGATCTTTTCCGGCTGAACCATGACACGAATTTCACGGCCGGCCTGGATCGCAAACGCCTTGTCTACTCCGTCATAGCTCGTGGCGATCTTTTCCAACTGCTCAAGACGCTCGATATAGTTCTCCATGGACTCATAACGGGCACCCGGACGGGCAGCACTCAGCGTATCTGCCGCAGCGACCAGCACCGCGATGATATCATCTGCCGGCTTGTCGCCATGGTGGCTTTCGATCGCATTGATCACGATATTGTTTTCACCGTATTTCTTGGCGACCTTGGCACCAAGTTCTACGTGAGAGCCTTCCTGTTCAAAGTCGATTGCCTTGCCGATGTCATGAAGCAGACCCGCCCGCTTGGCAAGCTGCTGATTCAGACCGAGTTCCGCAGCCATGATTCCGGCAAAGGTTGCGACTTCAACCGAATGTTCCAGAACATTCTGGCCATAGCTGTAACGGTAACGCAGACGTCCAACCAACTTGGTCAGTTCCCGGTTGAGCCGGTTGATACCGAGCTTGAATACCGCCTCGTCACCGATCTTGGCGATCGTATCGTCAAGTTCTCTGGTGACCTTGTTCACCACTTCTTCAATGCGTCCCGGCTGGATCCGGCCGTCCTTCATCAGCTGTTCGAGTGCCTGACGGGCAATCTCACGGCGGATCGGATCGAAGCAGGATACCGTAATGACATCCGGGGTATCATCAATGATCAGATCAACTCCGGTGATCTGTTCAATTGCCTTGATATTCCGTCCTTCACGGCCGATGATACGGCCTTTCATGTCTTCATTCGGCAGTGTCACGACCGAAACCGTACGGTCGATCGTTTCTTCCTGACTGTAGCGCTGAATTGCGGTCGCAATAATATTGCGGGCATTGTCCGCCGCCTTTTCCTGGGCGATTTCATCCTGCTCATGCAGGTAAGCGGCAATATCCTTTTCCGACTTCTTGGCAACCGCCTCCATCAGCTCAGCCTTTGCCTCATCTCTGGAAAGACCGGCGGCCTTTTCCAGCACTTCGATCTGGCTGTCGATCTGCTTCTGCAGATCCTCTTCCATCCTGCTGACATTTGCAAGCTTTTCATCGGCGAGTTTTGTTTTCTCGTCGAGTTTTTTCTCTTTGGCGCTCAGATTTTCCTCACGGAACCCGATATTGTCTTCCCGCCGCATCAGTTTGTTTTCCTGCGACTGGAGACGGTCCCGCTGACTCTTAATCTCTCGTTC
>JAEEPV010000222.1 GCA_016284975.1 Solobacterium sp. | reverse complement strand
TCTTTATCGTGCTTGGCTGTATTCCGCTCTTTGCGGGAATCCTTGCCTTATTTATACTGCAGGATGCCCCGGGCATCCGGAAATCGGAAGGACAGGATTACTTCAAGGAAACCTTCTACGGATTCCGGAAAGAGGTCTTTCAGAAACATAAGATGATTTATGTCTGTCTTCTGGCCGCATGCATTGTCGGCATCGCCCAGCAGACGTTCTTCTCCTATCTCATCAATTTCCTGATTGTGACACTTGGACTTGGAGATGCGTTTGTGATCCCCATGGCCATCATCATTGACGGTGCCGCCGACTTTACTGCTGTTATGGATATTCTGTTTGATCGAAAAGGGCGGAAACACTTTTACTATCCGCTGCTTGTGATCATGATTCTTGGAATTCTTTCCTTCTGGGCAGTTCAGTTTACCGATGGTCTTTTGAAGACCGTGATTCTGTATCTTGGCGGAGTTCTCATGATGGGCGGAATTCTGTCTTTGACCGGAGCGTTTACGTCGTCCTTTCAGGACTATCTGCCGGAAGGAACGGAAGGCCGCTTTCAGGGTGTGCGCATGTGCTTCATGGTTCTGATTCCGATGATTATCGGGCCGATCATTTCCCTTCTGATCGGACTGGATGCGATGGGGATGAACGGAGAAGGATTTGTACCGCCGTATACGCTGTTCCTTGCGGCAGCGATTGTTGCGCTTTTTGCGGCAATCCCGATTTATTATGTCCGAAAGGATGCGGATCGTCTGGCCGGAAGAGCGATTGTGAAAGAATCATAAATCTATTCATAAT
This sequence comes from Solobacterium sp., assembly GCA_016284975.1. GTDB lineage: Bacteria > Bacillota_I > Bacilli_A > Erysipelotrichales > Erysipelotrichaceae > Bulleidia. The sequence goes on along the minus strand of JAEEPV010000222.1, from coordinate 1,484 downwards.
GAGGCTTTTCGGCAGTTTATAATAAAACCAGCAGATATGAAAAAGAAAAAGACATTTCGTTTTACGACTGTATATATCATCGTAATGAGCCTTCTTCTGCTTTTGACGAATGTAATTTTAGGCGTTGTTCTGATGGCGCGCTCGGTGAAGTCCGTTACCGCATTGGTCCGCAGATCCATGCTGAACAATGTAAGCACAGCCGCCGAAATTGTTAACGGGGATCGTCTTGGATCGCTGACCGAAAAAGATGTCGGCGGTCCGGTTTTTGAGGAAGTCAAAGAAGAGCTTTCCGCATTCCAGAACAATATCGATATTGAATATATCTATGCCGTAAAACAGATTGACGAAGACACGTTCATATTTACCGTCGATGCGGATCCGGAGGATCCTGCAGACTTTGGTGAAGAAGTTCTCGTTACCGACGCACTTCGTGCTGCGGCCAGAGGTGTTCCGATGGTGGATGAAAGTCCGGCGGAAGATGAATGGGGCAACTTCTACAGTGCCTACTGTCCGGTACTGGATTCCAAAGGAGAGATCGTCGGAATCATCGGCATCGACTTTGACTCCAAATGGTTTGATGAGCAGGTCTATGGACAGACCGCATCGATCGGTATCATCACCCTGATTGCAGTATTAATTGGTGCGCTGATCGTTTCGTTTATGAGCCGGACACTGACGAGCCGGTTCGCACCGATCACACAGGAACTTTCGGCACTCTCGGATGATATTGACAGGCTGAATCAGGAAATCCAGTCGGCCGGAAACAACGGGGAAGCAGGGAAAAGCCAGAACCCGGATGCCAGAGAAGAACCGGAAGTACGGGATGAAATCGAAGAGATCAGTTATAAAGTCAGCCAGATGCATGACGTCATGCGCAGAACGCTGGAGTACATGCAGGCAAAAGCCAATACCGATGGTCTGACCGGAGTCGGCAACCGTACCGCTTATATCGAAATGATGGAAAAGTATGAAGCCGGCATCCGGGATCAGTCTGCAAGGTTTGCGCTGATCGTATTTGATGTCAATGATCTGAAGAAGATCAATGACAGTTACGGTCATAACGAAGGAGACCGGATCATCATCGATGCCGCAGAACTGCTGGAAACGGTATTTGGAAAAGGGAATGTCTACCGGATCGGCGGGGATGAATTCCTTGGGGTTCTCGATCAGACCGATGAAGCCGGCATGAATGCGAAGCTGGCGGAACTGGAGAATGCCGTGCGGGCATATAATGAGAAAACCAGCGAGGAAGAAGGTGAACTTTCGATCGCGGCCGGCGGATCCTGTTACCGTCCGGGAATCGATCATTCCTTCCAGGAAGTGTTTGTCCGTGCGGATGAATCAATGTACCAGAAGAAGATCGAATATCACCGCAGTAACGGAACGGTCTGGAGAGATCCAAGAGGGAACGGTGTCACGGTGGAAGAAGAGGAATCCGGCGAATAATCATTTCCCGGATTTTTTTCTGCATATTTTTTCACGTT
>JAEEPV010000221.1 GCA_016284975.1 Solobacterium sp. | reverse complement strand
TCCGCCAGTTCACTTTCACCGACAATGATGATCACCGGTGCCTGTGAACGGTCTGCACTCTTGAACTGTGCCTTCATCGAGCGTCCAAGCAGGTTGACATCCGCAATGATGCCGCCCTGCCGCAGCTTCTGTGCGATCTCCAGCGGAGCCGTGCCGACATTGCCGGCAGACATGATGTAAACCTCGGCATCCGAAGTGCGGGAAGGCTTCCATCCCTCTTCCTCCGCAAGTGCAATCAAACGTTCCAATCCAATCGCAAATCCCATACCGGAAAGCTCCGGGCCGCCGAAGTACTCCACGAGGTGATCGTAGCGTCCTCCCGCAAAGATCGTGGACTGAGCGCCGGAATCCGGTCGGGTGCTCTTAACCTCAAAGACGGTATGTGTATAGTAATCCAGACCCCGGACAAGACGGTCATCGATCTCATATTCAATGTTCAGCGCATCAAGCATCTTCAGAACCCGGTCAAAATACTCCCGGCTTTCTTCATTCAGGTAATCAGAAAGACGCGGTGCATTTTTCAGGATCGGATTTTCCGCATCGACCTTGCAGTCGAGGATCCGAAGCGGGTTCTGTTCCAGACGGCGGTGGCAGTCGCCGCAAAGCTCATCGATATGCGGGCTGAAATATTCCTTCAATGCATTGCGGTAGGCTGCGCGGGAAGCATCATCGCCAAGCGTGTTGATACATACCTTGACGGAGGAGATGCCCATCCGCCGGATGATGTCAATTCCCAGTGCGATTACTTCTGCGTCGATCTCCGGTGATTTGGCACCGATCGATTCCACGCCGAACTGTGTGAACTGCCGCTGACGGCCCTTCTGGGGACGCTCATGCCGGAACATCGGTCCAAGATAATAAAGCCGGGCCGGAAGATCCGGATTGCCGAAAAACTTGTGCTGATCAAAGGCACGGATCACTCCCGCGGTTCCTTCCGGACGCAGCGTATAGCTTTCCTCGCCCATCGCAAAGGTATACATTTCCTTGTTGACCATGTCGCTGGAGTCATTCTCCCGTTTGAATACCTTCGTATCTTCAAAAACCGGAGTCCGAATCTCCTGATACCGGTACAGCCGGCAGACTTCCCGGATCAGCTGTTCTGTTTCCTGCCACTTGAGGGAATCCTCCGGCAGGATGTCATAGGTTCCTCTCGGGGTCTGATAATTCATACACTACCTCCCATAAAAATAAAAGCGCCCTGATCCAAGGACGCAGTATTGCGTGGTGCCACCTCAGTTCATGACCGATCGGTCATGCGCTCATTTTCCTTAACGCGGAATACGGAATCTCCTACTCCTGGTTCAGAGATTCTTCTCAGAAGTGTCTCTCATCCGTCCTTCCGCCGGCGCTTTCACCTGTCCGCCGTCTCTTTCAAACATCGGGGCTGATGATTTCTTCGTCATCGAATATACGCATTATAGCATCATCCGGCCTGAAAACAAGCGGTTAATGCGATGCGCGTTTCACGGTAATAACGCCATCCACCTTGCGAAGGTTTGCGATCAGGGTATCCAGCTGTTCCACATTGTGGACCTGGATCCGAAGCTTGATCGTTGTCGTAAGATCTGCCTGATTGACGTTGGCCGAAACCTTCAGCATCGGTGCTCTTGCCTGGGATACATAGTTGACGATATCCGTAAGCAGGAAGTTGCGGTCTTCGGAAATGATGACCAGATCGCTTTCATATAACCGCTCCCGTTCTTCCTCTTCCCAGTAGCAGTCAATCAGTCTTGCCTGCTGGCCGGCGACATTAACGCACTCCTGCCGGTGCACCTTGACACCCTCTCCCTTGGAGATATAGCCAACGATCTTGTCCCCGTAAACCGGCAGACAGCATTGGGCCAGCGACAGCTTGATGGACTCGATACCCGGCACGACAATGCCGGTCCTGGTCATCACCGGTTTTTTGGACGGTTCTCTTGAGAGCAGTTCCGTCAGTGCTTCACTGTCATTGACACCCCGTTTCTGATTGGTCAGCTTTTCACAGACAGCGGTTGGATTGACGGTTCTGACCGCAAGCCGGTACATGAGATCGGTATAGTCCTTGCAGGAGAATTCCTTCAGGATTGCTTCGATTTTCTTTTTCTCCATGTAGGTCTTCGGATCAAAACCGCGCTTCTTCAGTTCATCCGTCAGGACTTTCTCGCCCTGCTCGACCATCTGTTCCTTCTGTTCGCTTTCCTTATGCGCAAACCAGGCACGTATCTTGTTTTTGGCCTGAGCCGTCTTAACAAACTTCAGCCAGTCTTCCGAGGGACCGGTTCCCTTCATCGTGCGGATGCTTACCACATCCCCGGTATGAAGCTCTGTGTTAAGCGGAACCATGGCATCATTAACAAGCGCACCGACAGCCGTATGCCCGACATCGGTATGAATCCGATAAGCAAAATCGATCGGAGTTGCGCCATTGGGCAGATCGATGACTCTTCCTTTCGGGGTCATGACATATACATTGGCTTCAAAGACATCCCGCTGCAGCGTCGCCATGTATTCACTGGCAGACTCATCACCGCTGTCACTGGTAAACACAGCAAAATCACGGAACCAGGAAAGCTTGTCTTCGATCTCCTTCTGTTCCGCTCTTGCGTCATAGTGCCCGCCTTCTTTATACCGCCAGTGGGCAGCGACACCCCGCTCGGCGATCGCATCCATCTCTTCCGTACGAATCTGTACTTCAAAGATCTTGCCTTCTTCTCCAACGACCGTCGTATGAAGCGACTGGTACATGTTGGATTTTGGCATCGCGATATAATCCTTCAGCCTGCCCGGGATTGGTTTGTATTTGGCATGAATATAGCCAAGCGCTTCATAGCAGTTCAGTTCGGTTTTCGTCACGATGCGGATTGCGAGCAGATCCAGGATCTCCTCAAAGCGTTTATTTCGTACGATCATCTTGTGATAAATCGAATACAGATGCTTGGAACGGCCGAAGATGCGGAACTCGATGTTGTGTTCCCTTAACATATCCGAGATCTCGCGGATCATCTTCTGAACCGACTCATCCCGTTCCTGTTTCCGGTTTTCAACCAGATGTGCAATCCGGTAATACTCCTTGCGGTTCAGGTAATAGAACGACAGATCTTCCAGTTCATTTTTAATCGCACTGATACCAAGCCGGTGTGCGATCGGAGCATACACATCAAGCGTCTCCGCCGCAATGCGTTTCTGACTGGATTCCGGCTGATATTCCAGAGTTCGCATGTTGTGCAGACGGTCGGCAAGCTTGATCAGGATAACGCGTACATCCTTTGCCATCGCAATGAAGATCTTGCGGTGATTGGCTGCCTGATACTCCGGATCATCCTTTCCCTTGAATTTCAGAGCACCGATCTTGGTGACCGATTCCACAAGTTCCGCGATTTCCTCATCAAAGATTCCGGCCAGTTCCTCCTTGGTAATTCCGGTATCTTCGATCACGTCATGAAGAAGCCCTGCGGCGATCGTTTTCGGTCCGACACGCAGGGTCGCTAAAATATAGGCAACATTATAAAGATGCGACGTATACGGCTCGCCGCTTCTGCGAAACTGCCCCGCATGCGCCTCTGCCGCATAGTTTGCGGCACGGGAAATGAGGTCAAGACTATCCTGGCTTTTAATGTATTCTCTGGCTTCTGTCAGCACATCTTCCGCGCCGGCAATAAAATACTCTGCCATATATGTTCCTACTTCCCCTTTATGTTTGAAAAAGCCGAAGAGTATTCTCTCTGGTATGTTTCTTTTTTTATCTGGCATGTC
>JAEEPV010000220.1 GCA_016284975.1 Solobacterium sp. | reverse complement strand
TCTTCACATTCTGTTTGAGAAAGCGGAAGACGTCGATCTTGATGAAGTGCTTGCCCAGCTGAAGGGCTGAGCATTCAAAGCAGGCATAATTGAAAACAATCTTCTCCATACAGTAATCTGTTTTGGAAAAGATTGTTTTTTTTTTCAGTTCTCGGAAGAAGCATTCGCAGCAGGTGCTTCTGCGCCAATCCGTTTCAGCATGATCGTTCTTGCCTGGGTTTCCAGAACATCATCCAGCGGTTCCAGCGCAACATCGCCAAAGCGGCGTTTCAGACCACGCTTCAGAATCAGATCCGCGATCATCGGATTCTTCGGCAGCAGCGGTCCATGCATATAAGTAGCGGCAACCTGATCATTCAGGAATCCTTCAAACTGTCCCTGAAATTCATTGCCGTGCCCTTTGATCACCCGGCCAAGAGGCGTACTGACATTTCTGGTCTGACCGCCATGGTTTTCAAACCCGACCGCAGGGAACCGTTCTCCATCCATTTCTACATCGATCGCGATATTTCCGATACAGCGATGATCCCGGTCTTTTGCCTCGGTATAGTAATCGAAAAAGGAAAGTCCGTTTACGGTTTTTCCGTCCTGATCCCGGTAGTACTTGCCAAACATCTGGTAGCCGCCGCAGATCAGAAGAAATGCCGTACCGCTCTTCATCGCCTGTTCAATTGCGTCCCTTCGGCTCAGAAGATCTTCAAAGATCAGATTCTGTTCCCGGTCCGCTCCGCCACCGAGAAAGAAAATATCATAGGAATCGATATTCTGTTTCTCTCCGATTCCGCAGGTATCCACCTGCACATCGATTCCCCGTTTTTCACAGCGTGTCTTCAGGACCTGAATATTTCCCTTGTCTCCATAGAGATCCATCAGGTCGTGATACATCCAGAGAATCTTTACATCCATTTCCGTCTTCCCCTTTTCACACGCTTTGCCAGCACCGCTCTTGTCGAGTGGAGTGCGGTATAAGTCGAAATCACATGACTTTCCAGATTGGCCTCATCCAGCCACGCAATGGCCTCCTGTGCGGATTCGATCACCCTGATCCGATCTTCCAGGCCTTCATATTTCAGGCGCAGCGCCATATCATATGCCCGTAATCCCGAACAGACAATCGTTTTGACCAGCGGATCATTCAGCCGTTCAAAATGAGCGTCCCAGATCCAGGAAACATCATGGCCATCCTGATCATTGTCATTCAGGAAGATACAGATATTTTTTTCTCCCGGCTGGGCAATAATATATTTCATTACCTCATTGGCGCCGGTCGGATTCTTGACCAGATTGATCGTACAGGGACGGCTGAGTTCAAATACCTCGTCTCTTCCTTCTTTCAGTTCATAATTGGAGAACACCTCATCACAGGGTTCCATCTTCAGACCCATCGCCCTTACAAGACATAACACCGCCGCACAATTGTATACGCCGTAAATGGAATTGACGAAAGAATGGTAGGTCTTACCGGCTGCCTGAAAAGTACCGTGGTCAAAATCAACAGAGGTAACTGTAAGATCCGGCCGGATCTCGCCAAAGTGGTCGAAACTGCAGCGGAACCGTCCGATATGCGAATACTGATAATAGTCATAGGCAAGCGGCCGTCCGCACCGCGGACAGAACTTGCCTTCTCCGGCTTCATCCGAAATATTCACCGATTTGATCGTTTCCCGTACGGAAAAGAAATGGACCTTTGCCTTTTTTGCCGTATCCGCAAGACGGATGACATTGGGGTCATCCCCGTTCAGGATCAGATGCCCTTCAAAGTCCTCCGTAACTTCTATTAATTTGCGGATGATCGTTTCCATTTCTCCGGCCCGATCCAGCTGATCCCGGAAGAAATTCGTCACGACCAGTGCCGTCGGTTTCAATGTCCTGAACTGGCGGTAAAGGGTCAGCTCATCTACTTCCAGAACGAGTGCCTGAGCAGTTATGTTGTATTCCGGATCCGATCCGGCGGCCAGTGTGGTCGCAATCCCGACATTCAGGTTATCGCCGCGGTGATTATTCAGGACCGTAAGTCCGTTGGCACGCAGCGCTTCCGCCACCAGATTGGACGTAGTCGTCTTGCCGTTGGTTCCGGTCACAAGAACTACATCCTGCGGCAGTTTGAATTTTTCCAGAAACTTCGGATCTAACCGCAGCGCCAGTTCTCCCGGCAGCGAACCGCCCCGGCCTGCTTTTGCCAGTATGGAATGAAGTTTCTGAACAAGCGAAAGTCTGATATCCATACGTTACTTTCCCGCCTTATAGAACTGCCGGTTCTCAAACGCAAACATCTTCTGTGACCACTGTCCCGGTTTGACGTTTTCCAGCGCAGACCGCAGTGCAACCATGCGGGAATCCATATAGTCGATCAGATAAAGCGCTTCTGCTTCCGGGATCTGCGGCAGTACCGGTGATCCGAATTCATTCTTCCCGTGATGCGACAGCAGCATATGTCTTAACAGCAGTGTTTCCTGCGCATCCGCAAGACCGAGCGATTCAGCAGTCTCCATCAGCCAGCCATGACCGATGGAAATATGTCCGATCAGTTTTCCTTCCAGCGTATACTCATTGGATACAAGGCCGCCAAGTTCTGCAATCTTGCCCATATCATGAACAAGAACACCGGAGATCAGAAGATCGCGGTTCAGATAAGGATAGGCACCGGCGATATAATCTGCCAGGTTGGCCATTCCCATCGTATGTTCGGCAAGACCGCCAAGATAATTGTGATGAATGCGGGATGCCGCAGGATAGTCAAAGAATGTCCTACCGGCTCTTTGAAACATGCCGGTTACGAGCTTTTTCAGGTTCTCATTCTGGATCGACTGAATATAACCGCGGATACGTTCCTTCAGCTGTTCAACTTCAACAGGAGAACTCATGACATATTCGCTGAGATCGATCGGTTCCTGATCGATATCCTTGATGGAATGAACTCTCAGCTGCAGCGCGTTGTTATAGTCCAGCACTTCAAAGGAAACCAGTTCGACATGTCCCGGCTTTGCCTCTTCCATATCCTTCTCAGAAGCATCCCAGAACTTTCCGTCGATTGTTCCGGTATTATCCTGCAGCACCAGGCTGAGATACGGTGATCCCTTCTGTGTCACGCCCTTAACAACACTTTTTACAAGCAGGTTCTGTGTAAAACGCTGCTTTTCCTTAAACTCTTTGATCTTAGTCATTCTGCCACTCCAATTCATCCAGTATCACATAAATATCTTCCGGCTGGTAGCCCTGTGCACTGCAGTAACGGTATACCGTATTGCGCAGCTTGGTGCCGGTGTATTTCTTCTCATAGCGCTTTCTGGCCTTCTGTGCACAGCGGCGCAGGTTTTCCAGTTCCTTTTCCGAATCATGTTCCCAATCAAATGTGTCGGCTACTTCCTGCGCAGTTTCCGAACTGAAACCGTTGGTCATGAGCTTGATCTTCAGCTTCTGTTTTTTCATTCGAATGCTGGAATCGGTAATGGAAGAAGCAGCCTTTTTTGCATACTTCCGTGCCTGTTCGATTTCTTCAACCGGTTCTGTCGCAAGCTTCTCCTGGATCATCTCCATGGAAATGCCTTTTTTGCGCAGCGTACGAATCATCCGCTCTTCGCCATACAACGCATTCCGCATGTTGGAAAGCACTTCTGTACAGTAGCGCTCATCATCGACATAACCCTTCTCTTCCAGCTTTGCGACGATGGAATTGATCGTTTCGATATCACAGGATGTCTTCTTCGTCAGCCAGTCATAGACTTCCTTGCGGGTACGGTCCTTGACCGCAATCCGCCGGAGTATCGCCCTCCAGGCCTGCACCCCTTCCTGCTTCTTCTGGATCGCTTTGATCCGGTCGGCAGAAAGACGGGAACCCTTGCGGATGCCGTCGTTATAATAATCATCCAGTGTCATTACGACCCTTACATCCTCGCGGCTTCTTCCCTGCATGTCCTGCAGGTACACCTGAACGATATCGTCCTTGACCTGTACGTCCTCTACCGTCAGCATATTCGCATAAATATCAATCGCCTTCTGATAGACCTCAATTGCCCGCTCATAAAAGACTTCACTGCTCAGCGGCTTCACCTGTTCCTTCGCCGCCTTCTTCATGGCAAGCAGTTCTTTCGTATCCATCGTCTCCAGCTTCAGCAGTTTTTCGGAAAGATCTTCCGCATCCGTAAAGTACCATCCGGTTTTTCCATCGATCAGAAGTTCTTCCAGAACAGTATCCTTACGGGCAAGCAGCGGCAGACCGGATGCCATTGCCTCAACAAATGTCATCCCCTGTGTCTCTGACAGCGATGCGCTGACAAAGAAATCCGCAGCCCGGTAATAATCCGGCACCTGATCCGCCTCTCGCGGTCCGGCAAGCGTCACGTTGGCAAGCTGTTTTGCACTGACGATCTTTTTCAGCCGTTCCAGATCCGGTCCCCCTCCGACGATCAATAGGTTCAGATGGCAGCCCTTTTCAGCAGCCCGTTCAAATCCCTCGATCACAAGATCCAGTGATTTTTCCTCCGCCAGCCGGCCAAGATAGATCACCAGACGTTCGCTGTCTGTAAAGCCAAACTCCCTGCGGATCTCTGCGGTACGTCCTTCCGGCTGCTTTGCCGGGTCGAACAGGGAAAGGTCAAGACCCGTCGGAACAATGTTGATTTCCGTGCTCACATGATAGCTTTCCAGAAGCTCCCTGGTCTTTTTGCTGGGGGCAATCACTTCCACACAGGTATCCGACATAAATCTGGAAAACCAGGCGACTGCCGATTTCATACGTTCATCCATCCGGTCTGACTTCAGGATATTCACATAATGCGTATAGTCCTCATAGGAGGTGTGATAGGTGCTGACAAGCGGAATACCGAGATTTTTCGAACAGGTCCGCGCAAAAATACCGACACCGAACTCGGTCTGTACGTGGATCACATCGAGATTCAGCGCCCGGATCTCGTTCAGCGCATTGACATGCCATGGTGTTGTGACTGCGTATCCATAAAGATGACGAAACTTCATCCCTGCCAGCCGCAGTACATCATGTTCTTCATTCCACTGGGCCCAGCCGGTACCGGAACGCGTACAAACGACGAAAGCATCATGCCCATGTTTTTTGAGCTCGTTAAAAAGAATATAGGTAGAATTGGCCACCCCGTTGAGATCGGGCGGAAAGGTATCTGTAAACAAACCGATTCGCATGTTTTACCTCTGCTTGTTATTCCTTGACAACATCCCTGCGGTTCTTCGCAATCAGAAAGACAATACCGCCAATCATCATATCGAAATAATACGTCATAAACCGCCACATCAGCATGATCGGCCGGACATCATTCATACCGAAGATCGTACTGAACATCATGACAAAGGTCGCTTCCGTTCCTCCGCTGGCACCAGGAAGCGGGATAAAGGCATTGACCATTGAGACAAACGAGGACAGTGTGATCACATCAAGCAGTCTCTCGATCGGGCATGGGATCCGAAGTGCTTTCGCGCACAGGAACGGAATGCTGTAATAGACCAGAAGCCGTATAAAGTGAATCAGCGCGACCCTCCAGACCATGCCCTTATTTTCCGAAAGGATCTTTATTTCCTTCTGGAACCGCTTCAGCTGAGCCTCAAGATTTGCCAGTGTTTTTTCCCGGTCCTTTACAAGATGAAGCTTTGTGCCGATATCAATGCCTCGGGTTGAGATCCAGGTATGAAGACGCGGAAACTTTGCAAGCGCCCAGAGCGAAACGATCACAACGGCATTCACCGCAAAACCAAACAGTACGATTACAAAGAACTGGGAGTACCGGGAATAGAATGTGTGAAACTTCAGAAGAATGAGAATAAATACCGATGCGACCATCGTCGTCTGGTAGATGATAAAGTTCATCCAGAGCACGCCGGCCGCTTCTGTTACCGGGATGCCCTGTTTGCGAAAGATAAACACCTGGGCAAATTGACCGCCGCTGGCGCTTGGAGTGATTTCATTAAAAAAACCGCCGACAAACGCATTCTCGATTCCCTGCCGCAGGGTGTATTCCGGATGCGTCAGATTGCACTCGTGCGTAATGGCCATGCCCGAAAAAACGCGGATCATGATCACGGAAACAACGATGACAAGAACCCACACCCGGTCTGCTGTCTGCAGCTGCTCAAAAATCTCTGCCGGGTTGTCTTTGATCGTAAGGTATACCACAAGCGCCGAAAGTCCGATGATCAGCGCAATATTAAATAAATAGTTCGAAAAAAGCTTTCGGAGCGTTTTCATATCGAATTAATTATACTCTTGCGCACAGGTCCTTCTCAACAGGACTCAAGTGCTTCATCACTCACTATTTCATCCCGGAGCACCGCTTCATAAACCCGTTTCAGCTGCCGGCCGATGATCTCGATGGAACGCCGTTTCGCAATTTCAAAGCCGGCTTTTCCGGTATTGGGAAGACGCTGTTCCACACAATCCCGGATCAGGGAAACAAACGCTTCATTATTGTTGCCCTTATAGCAGGTTTCTCCATTTTTCAGCCATGGGTCAAATACCCCGATATCCCGTACGACGACCTGCTGTTCGGAAGCCAGTGCCTCAAGTACGACGATCCCCTCGGTCTCTTCATAGGACGGGAAAAAGAAGACATCGGCATCCCGATAGGCTCCCTGAATGATCGGTCCTTTGACATACCCCGGGAACTGACAGTTCATCGGGTGGTGAATAATCACATCATTGATCTTGGCCGGAACCGCAAATGATGCGATCTCACCGAACCAGATAAATTTATAATCCGGAAGCTGTTCGGCAACCTTCACAAAATCAAGGATGCCTTTCCGCTCAAACGGAAGTCCGACCCCCAGAACGATGTGGTCCTGGGGCTGAATATTAAAGTATCTGCGGAATGCCAGTACTTTTTCCTCATCTGCTTCATACAGAGACAGATCGATCCCGTTGGAAACTGCGTAAATCGGCCGGTCTATTCCATAGCCGCGAATCAGACTTTTGGAATACGGGGTCGGCGTTATGATCGCATCTCCCTGGGAATAGAGATTGACGAGTGTCCGCTTCACCAGCGGTGAGAGCAGATTGGAAAAAATAAAACTGTTGCGAAAGTCCTCTTCCGTACTGTGGGCATGATAAATTACCTTCTTGCCGAGCTTTTTTGCATGCGCAATAATCGATTCACTGTTGATCCCGCACGTATTGATATGCAGGATATCGTAATCTTCATCCCACGGATCCGTCGTATACTCGATACCCTGTGAGGTAAGCGCAGCCTTCTGGTGTTCAAATGCGCGTCCGATTCCGGATGTCTGGATCAGACTTTCACTTTCAAAATACAACAGTACTTTCATCCTTTTTATTGTAGCGCTCATTGGCCTGTGTCCGTCAAAAAAATAACGATTCCCGTATCCGGAAATCGCTCTGTTGAAGAAAACAAACCGTAACAGGATCCAAATCTTACTGCGTATTCGGAAACCAGCCCATATTGAAGCGGACTTCCTTCCTTGAGAGATCCTCATTGGTATAGCAGCAGCTGTCAAATCCGATCAGGGTAAACCCTTCATGGAGATAAAAATCAACCGCGTGAACGTTGCTGGACTGTGTCTCAAGCATGAGAACCCGGTAGTTCCGTTCTGCCGTCAGATCCTTGGCAAAACAGATCAGCTGATGACCATATCCCCTGCCCCGCAGTTTCTCATGTACAAAGAGCTCTGTAATCAGAAGACGGTTCGACCATTCCTCGGGGCATACTTCAATCGCTCCGAGCAGTTCTCCGTTTTCAACGATTCCATATGCCTCGGCACCTTCCCACCAGTCCTCATACAGACGATCCGGGTATTCTCCGTCCTGTGACCGATGAGTAAAGACATGATCAAACGGTTTCTTTTCGATCGGAATCCGGAATCCGGAATCGGTCCGGTTCACGGAAATATCGTAGTATTCCGCAGATGTATAATCGACCGGAAGCATCGTTCCCTTCCAGATATCTTTCTCGAGTTTCTGAATCGTATAGTCATCGCGTACTGCTTTGCCCGGATTCGGGAATGCTACATAGATATTTCCTTTATCCTGCTTTCGGATCTGTCCGTGGTTCTTCAGCATGACCCGAAGCGATGCGCGGTTGTCATTTCCGGTACGAAGCAGAATCTCATCTTCCAGAACAAGCTTTCCCGCCTCAAGAAGTGCCAGCCGCAGTCCTTCCGTTCCAAATCCGTTTCCCCGATAAGAAGGATCGATGTAATAACCGATATGACCACTTCCGTTACGAAGTGCTTCATTCAGGAAGTGGCGGATCTTGAACTCGCCGATGATCTTATCTCCGTCATAGAGGAAAAAACAGGTCTCCGGTACATGGCCTTCCGGAAGATCGATTCCTTTTGCATAACGGAAGAGACATGGCAGTACCTCATCTTCGTATTCGTTCCGGGTGATTCCGTTCCAGCGGTTCGTAAGACCATGATCGTTTTCCGGAATGGAACTCAGAAACTGCCATTCCGTTTCATAATCTCCGGTACCGGCTTCTTTCAGATAAAGCATCCTTTTCCTCCTTTCGGCTCAGATTCATTATATGAAATGTTTCCGCATTTCATTCCCTTTTCTTGTGAGCAGACACAATGTATTTCAGACCGAAAAAAACCGGCACAGCAGCGAAAACTGCCATACCGGTTGATGATTCGGATTCGCACTCTTTCAGCAGAGTGAGAACATCTGAAGCTTAGCCTTCCTGAATCTTAGCCTTGTTGACAAGCTTGGTGTAGCGTGTCTTGGCGTCGGACAGAGTCTTGGCAAACGCTTCTTCCGCTGCTTCCTGACCCTTGAGTTTCGGCAGGTTGAAGTAACGAGCCTCGTTCATGAGGAAGTCGTGGAACTTATCCCAGTTCGGCTCTTTGGAGTCGATCTGGAGCGGTTTTTCAAGACGCGGGTCATAACGGTACAGTGTGACATAGCCGCATTCAACAGCTGCCTTCTGTACGAGCGGTGCCTTTACGAGGCCGCCCTTGATACCCTGCTCAGCGCACGGGCAGTATGCGATGACGATCGAAGGTCCGTCGTAGCTTTCTGCTTCCTTCAGAGCCTTGATGGTCTGCATCTGGTTTGCGCCCATGGATACGGATGCGACATAGCAGTGACCATATTCCATGACGATCTGGCCGAGATCCTTCTTCGCAAGAACCTTACCGCCGGCTGCGAACTTCGCGATGGAAGCTGCCTGCGAGGACTTGGAAGACTGACCGCCGGTGTTGGAGTAAACCTCGGTGTCGAGCACGAGAACGTTGACATTCAGGTTGTTGGCCATGACATGATCGAGTCCGCCGTAGCCAATATCGTAAGCCCATCCGTCACCGCCGACGATCCATACGGACTTGCCGACGAGATCACGTTCCATCTCGAGGAGAACTTTGACATCCTCAACCTTGGAAGCCTTCAGATCCTTAACGAGTTTGTCCTTGACTGCACGCTGTGCATCACGGTCATCCTTCGCATCGAGATATGCCTGGAAGTCTGCCTTCAGTTCCGGTTCAACCTTGTCCAGATTATCTTCCATGATCTTGAGGATCTTGGCAGACTTGAAGGACTGTGCGATTGCCATACCGAAGCCGAACTCAGCGTTGTCTTCGAACAGGGAATTCGCCCAGGCAACACCATTGTTGTCCTTGTCGGTAACAAACGGTGTGGACGGTGTGGACGAGCAGTAGATCATCGTACATCCGGTAGCGTTGGCAACGAGCATGTCCTTACCAAACAGCTGGGAAGTCAGACGATAGTACGGAGCTTCTCCACATCCCGGGCAGCATCCGCTGACTTCGAAGTACGGCATCATGAGAGAGACGCCTGCTTCAGTAGCCGGGTTGCCATACTGAGGCTTGTATTCGGTTTCCTTGTACAGGTAATCCGCAACCGGCTCCTGTGCAAGCTGGGTGTTGATCTCTGCCGGAGTAAGTGCCTTTGCCGGGCAGACTGTGATACATACACCGCAGCCGACGCAGTTCATCGGAGAAACCTGGATACGATATGTGAGACCTGCTTCCTTCGCACCCTTGTAAGCTGCAGTCGGTTCCTTAACGGACCATTCTGCACCTTCCTTGGCTGCGATTGCAGATGCGTTAGCAGCTTCTTCCGCTGTCATCAGGAACGGACGAATCGTTGCGTGCGGGCATGCGAATGCGCACTTGCCGCACTCAACACACTTCGTGCTGTCCCAGGCAGGAACCTGAGCTGCGATGTTTCTCTTCTCACGGAAGGAGACATTCTCAGGGATGGATCCATCAAGAACGCCATACTTCAGGAAGCTGGAAACCGGCATGTCATAACCTTCCAGAGCATTGATTCTCTGCAGGTTGTTATCGAAGTATTCATCACCGGTCTTGGTAATGAGGCTCTTGTCATAAGTGAGGTCAGCCCATTCCGGCTTCACTGTTACTTCAACAAGACCTGTAGAACCGGCGTCAATCGCTGCAATGTTGGCGTTAACAACATCTTCACCCTTACGTTCGTAAGTATGACGTGCACTGTCCTTCATGAGCTCGAGAGACTTCTCGAACGGCATGATCTGCGGATTCAGTTTGAAGAACGCAGACTGCAGAATCGTGTTGGTATGACGGCCCATGTGGCATTCTGCCGCGAGCTTGTTGGCATTAATGATATAGAACTTCGCTTTCTTGTTCGCCAGTCCTGCAAGCATTCTGTTCGGCAGGTGCTTGTCAATGTCTTCTGCCGCAAATGTCGTGTTCAGCAGGAATGTTCCGCCCTCCTTGAGGTTGCGGACCATATCGAACTTGAAGCAGTAGCTTTCGAGTGAGCAGGAAATGAAGTCAGCCTTGTCGATATAGTACGGGCTGTGAATCGGGCTCTTGCCGAAACGAAGGTGGCTGCGTGTGACACCGCCGGCCTTCTTGGAGTCATATGCGAAGTATGCCTGGGAATAGAGATCGGTATTATTACCAATGATCTTAACGGTGCTCTTGTTGGCGCCGACGGTACCGTCAGAACCAAGACCGTAGAACAGGCAGCTTGTGTAGTCCGCGTCGACCTTGATGTCAACCGGAGCGAGGGAAAGGTTGGTTACATCGTCTTCAATACCGATTGTGAACTCCTCTTTCGGATCATCCTTCTTGAGTTCTTCAAATACGGCATTGATGTGAGACGGGTTGGTATCCTTGGAGGAGAGACCGTAACGGCCGCCCGTGATAACGAGATCCTTGTGCTTGCGGAGTGCATAGCAGACATCAAGGAACAGCGGTTCTCTTGCGCCCTGCTCTTTTGCACGGTCAAGAACTGCGATCTTCTTGACGGATGCCGGCAGAACAGCTTCCAGATACTTCTCGGAGAACGGACGATACAGATAAACCTTGATCAGACCGACTTTTTCGCCGCGAGCAACCAGTGTATTGATGGTTTCCTGAACCGTGTCAGTTACAGAACCCATAGCGATGATGATGCGCTCTGCATCCGGAGCACCAACATAGGTAAACGGTGCGTAGTTTCTTCCGGTGTGGTCGGAGATCGCCTTGAAGTACTTCGCAGCGATTTCAGGAACCTTTGCATAATGCTCATTCTGAGCTTCGGAAGCCTGGAAGTAGATGTCATCATTCTGTGAGCCGCCGCGGGTAATTGCGTTTCCGTGCGGGTTCAGTGCCTTTTCACGGAATGCCTCAAGCTTCTCCATCGGAAGCAGGCTCTTGAGGAAGTCATAATCCATGACTTCGATCTTGTCGATTTCATGTGATGTACGGAAACCATCGAAGAAGTGCATGACAGGTACGGAACCGTCGATCGCGATCAGGTGAGCAGCACCTGCGAGATCCATACAGTCCTGAACACTGTGGGAGCACATCATGACGATGCCGGTCTGACGGCATGCATAAACGTCCTGATGGTCACCGAAGATGGAAAGTGTGTGTGTCGCCAGAGAACGCGCTGCAACGTGTACAACACCCGGCAGCAGTTCGCCCTTCAGCTTGTAAAGGTTCGGGATCATCAGCAGCAATCCCTGAGATGCGGTAAAGGTAGCCGCAAGTGCACCGCCCTGCAATGCACCATGGACAGCGCCGGCTGCGCCGCCTTCTGCCTGCATTTCGACAACTTTGACCTTGTCACCGAACACGTTGGTGCGGCCTGCAGTTGCCCATGCGTCGACATTCTCTGCCATCGGAGATGACGGAGTAATCGGATAGATGCCTGCTACTTCTGTGAACGCATACGCAGAATGCGCGGTAGCGGTGTTTCCATCCATTGCCTGGAAAACCTTTTTCTCTTGACTCATATGTCCTCCTGTATTTCTACGGCCTATATTATAAAACAAATGTAAGCGGTTTTTTCATCAATTTCCGGATTCATCGGATGACCTGAAGCCAGACGATACAGGGTTGAGACGTTTTCCTGCTGTGAATTGCTTCAGCACATAAAAAACCAGATGTTCGTTCCGGTAAGGATCGATTCATCTGGTTTTT
>JAEEPV010000219.1 GCA_016284975.1 Solobacterium sp. | reverse complement strand
GATAACTATGGATCATTCCAGAAAAAGAAAAACAGCCGGATCTCCGGCTGTCATTCAATCAGACCAAAGTGTTTTAATGCATTTTCGATACCATCATCATCGATATCGGTGGTAATGTAGTCCGCAGCGGACTTCAGATTTTTGATGCCATTTCCCATTGCCACACCGATTCCGGCATAACGGATCATGTCGATATCATTTTCTCCGTCACCGAATGCCATTGTTTCTCCCCGCAGCAATCCGTATTTCTCAATGAACCTTTCCAGGCCCTTGGCTTTACCGCCATGTTTGGAGATGATGTCGATTCCGGTTTCGTTCCAGCTTGTAATTATGCATTCATCAAGCATGTTTTCCAGCATCAGACGTTCTTTGTCTTTTACAAAGGCCAGACACTGGTAGATCTTTTCACCTTTGTATTCACCGATGTCAGGAATGGTTCCTTTCGTATTGGCCTGCGTATCGATTACGATATCATCGACATAATTGATATACCGGTTCTTTTCGCCGATCAGCACGAATGGAATCTTACTGGCACGGAAGATGCGAACCAGAATGTCTACTTCACCCGGATCGATCTCATTACCGGCAAACAGCTTTTTGTTCTCATCCAGACAAAGGTTGCCGTTGAGGGTCAGGAAGCCGTCAAACGGCAGATCATTGAGCGGCAGCTTTTCAAGTTCTACCAGATCTCTTCCGGTACAGATAATGGCGTGAATCCCTTTTTCACGAAGCCTAAAAATCGACTGCCTTGCACTTTCCGGAACAACTCCTGTTTTATGAGACAGCAGAGTGCCATCGATATCAAAGAATACTGCTGAGATGCGCTGCTGTATAACATCGGACTCCTTGACGGTGATAATATCCGCAAATCCGGTCAGGTCAAATACTTCCTGTACAGCAGAATTGACGTGATGTGCCTCGAGAGAAACATTGGGAGGCAGACGTTTCTTTAAGGCAAGGAGCACACGCAGGCCGGCAGAAGAAATGAAATCCATTTCCTGAAAATCAAGAACTACAACTTGGGCGCCTTGAACGGGTTCTTCAAAAATCCAATCTTCAAATTCTTTTGCGGAATCAGAATCAATACGTCCTTTCACATGAAAGGTAACGGTATTGCCGCTTTCAGTACGTCTGACACTTAACATAAATGATCAAGCTCCTGTTTAATGTACTTATAAAATACCACAAAAAACCATTTCCGTATGAAAGGAGAAATGGTTTTACAGTACTAATGCTCAGAAGGATAGTCTGATTTGCCGGTAATTTTCTTTTTCAGAATCTTAATTCCGCGTTTGAGTGCGTATGGCCCGACACACTTTATCATTTCTTCCGCGGTGTGCATATCTGCCGCATGCGGAATGTCCCGACTCAGGTGAATCGCATCAAATTCACATCGTGTTGTACACAGACCGCAGCCGATGCACTTATTGTAGTCGACCTTTGTCGCACCACATTTCAGACAGCGGTTCGCTTCTGTTTTAACCTGTTCTTCCGTGAGAGCCTCACGCAGATCCTCAAATGTCACGGAGCCTGCGGCACGCATTCCGGGCGTCTGGCGTTCTGCGTTGTCATAGGATTCAATACGAATATCATCGCGGTCGAGCTCTATGAATTCACGCAGATCACGGCCAATCGTCATGGACTGACCTTCATGGACAAATCGGTTGATGGAAACCATGCCGAGTTTTCCTTCCGCGATCGCGTCAATGGCGAAACGGGCACCGTGATAGATATCTCCGCCGACGAAGATATCTGGTTCCGCGGTCTGATAAGTGATGGGATCAGCGACAGCGGTGCCGCCGCGGTTCAGTTCGACTTTGGTTCCTTCAAGCAGTTTGCCCCATTCCGCACTCTGTCCGATCGACATCAGAACGTTGGAACACTTAATGGTGATCGTATCGTTTTCATCGTACTGGGGATTGAATCTTCCATCGGAATCCTTGACGCTGGTGCACTTTTTGAAAATGATTCCGGAGACCTTGCCGTCTTTCTGCAGAACTTCCATCGGACCATAGCCGTTGTAGAGCGTAATGCCTTCTTCCTCCACTTCTGCTATTTCATCCTTTGCGGCAGGCATTTCATCTTTCTGTTCCAGGCATACCATGAACACTTTGCCATCCGATGCGCGAAGTGCAGTTCTTGCGACATCTGCCGCAACATTTCCGCCGCCGACAACAACCGTGTCACCATCAAGGCGGATCGATGAATCAAGATTGATTCTGCGCAGGAAGGAAACGCCGCTTTCAACCCCGGCTGTATCCTCTCCCGGTACACCGGCAAGACGTCCGCCCTGAAGACCGATGGCGATATAGAAAGCCTTGTATCCCTGATCCCGGAGCTGCTGTATCGTAATATCTTTGCCTACCTCGACACCGCATCGGAATTCTGCGCCCATCTTCTCGATAATCGAGATTTCCGCATTCAGGATATCCTTTTCCAGACGGAAGTTCGGAATTCCGTTCATAAGCATTCCGCCCGGACGGGATTCTTTTTCGAATACGGTAACCGGATAGCCTTCTGTCCGCAGCCAGTAAGCAGCGGAAAGGCCGGCCGGACCGGAACCAATCACAGCGATACGGTAATCACTCCACTGTTCTCCATCCATGTTGTCACAGATTGGAACAAACGCATCCGGATTACTGACTTCATACTGACAGAGGAATTTTTTGATTTCATCGATTGCGACAGGCTTGTCAATCTTGCCGCGGGTGCAGCGGTCTTCACAGCGCTTGTTACAGACGGCGCCGCATACTGCCGGGAACGGATTATCCTGACGGATCAGCCTGACCGCATCTTCATAGCGGCCTTCGGCAGCCATGCGGATATAACCCTGTACGGCGATATGTGCCGGACATGCGGTTTTGCAGGGAGAAGTACCAGTGTCATAACAGTTGATCTTGTTGTGATCACGGTAATCGGGATCCCACTTGTCTTCACCCCAGACATTGTCATCCGGGAGTTCATGAAGCGGATAGAGCACTCTGCTGCCATCTGCACGGCATAGTTTCTGACCAAGTTTTGCGGCTCCGGCCGGACAGACCTCTACACACTTTCCACAGGCGACACACTTTTCTGTATCAACATGTGCCCGATAGGCACTGCGGCTCATGTTTGGAGTATTAAAGAGCTGACTGGTACGCAGACCATAACAGCTGCCCGGAGAGCAGTTGCAGATACCGACAATGCGGTTCGGGCCGTCCAGATTGGTAATCTGGTGGACATAGCCTTTGCGTTCCGCCCGTTCGATGATCTCCATCGCTTCTTCACGTGTGATGTAATGTGCATCCTTACCGGAGGTTACAAGGAACTCCGCAATATCTCCGACACCAATACACATGTAGCCTTCGATATCTCCAACACCTTCACCGCGGATCCGCTGTGCCTTCCGGCATGCGCAGACCATCGTGCAGAACGTGTCATATTTTTCAAGCCAGTGAGACAGATGTTCCACCGAAACCGACTGACTTTCGGCTTCAATTGCTTTTTCGACCGGAATGACGTGCATACCGATGCCGGCTCCTCCCGGAGGAACCAGTTTCGCTGCAAGTTCCAGCGGTTCCTGAGGGGCAAGATTGAACATCGTCGCAACTTCCGGATGCTCGTCCGGAAGGGTCGGGTGCTCAACCATATATTCACCGCTGCCTACAACCCATTTCGGAACCAGATACTGGATATGGTGATCGGCATTGTCACGGTTCTGTTCAAGGATTCCGATCCACAGCAGGTGATTGATCACTGCCTGTGCTTCTTCTTCACTCATGTTGTTCCGTGCAGCAAGTTCTTTGGTGGTACGGCCGACACGGCGCTTTTTAAAGCTCAGCAGGAACTTTACTTCTTCTTTGGTGAGCAGGCGATCGAGGATCCAGAAATCCATGTGATTCTCATGCATGCCGCCGGACAGTTTGCGGGGAATATTATCTGTAATCATTTTTGCCAGCTTAATTACAAGCTGCTTTTTTTCCGGATCATCACAGTGATAGTCGGAAAGGGGAAAATCCCGTTCATTGACATGGATCCGGGGATTTACTTCTCTTGGCATATTGTTCTCCTTGTTGTGTAACCGCTTCCAACAGTGGTTAAACCAACTAAATTATAGAGAAGCAGTCAAAAAAGCGTCAATAAAAAATACAGCTGTAAAAAAGCATTCTATCCGATATACGATAAACTGGTATCTGGTTTGACCACGAAATGTAAGCGCTTGTATTTTTTCTTTTATTATTTCGAGAAGCGTTTATAATGAAACCAAGTAACAGATCAGTCATTACGGAGGTTATGATGGATAAAAACGTAAAAATCTGTATCATCGGAGGAGGTCCTGCAGGTCTTTCTGCCGGTATGTACCTTGAGAAGAAGGGTTATGAAAATTACACAATTCTCGAGCGCAACGATCATGTAGGCGGCAAATGCCACAGCCCGTACTATAACGGCAGACGATATGAAATGGGTGCGATCATGGGTGTTCCTTCCTACTATGCGGTTCATGATGTAGAGGAATTCTGCGGCATTACACATGATGGTCCGCAGCTGAACCGTAATTACAAGGACAGGAACGGTAATGTCATTGAACCGTTTGAGCCGAAGAAGAATATCTTCAAGATCCCGCGTCTGCTTAAGATGAAAAAGCAGATCACGGAACTGGGACGTATTCTTGAAACGAAATATCAGGGATATGATCTGAACGGTCACCGTGGTGTTGCCCAGGGCCGTTATGAAGGCTTTGCGGTGAGCCCGGAACGGGAACCGGTCAGCGGTGTCAACGAGAATCTGAAAGATCTCTCCATGCCGTTTAAGGAATGGTGTGAGATGAACCATGTTGAACTGGTTCAGGATGTCTGGATCGGACCGTTCACCTCATTCGGTTATGGTTATTTTGATGAGATTCCGGCTGCGTATGTTCTGAAATATCTCGACTTCCAGACCTGCATGAACTTTGTTCGCATTAATCTCTGGACCTGGAAGAACGGCACACAGTTTATCTGGGAAAGCCTGAATGACAAGCTGAAGAATCATGCACGTCTCAACAGCGACATTACAAAGGTTGAACGAAAGGACGGCAAAGTCTATGTAACGGTAAACGGCAAGACAGAAGAATATGACAAGCTTATCGTTACTTCTCCGCTGCAGTACTTCCCGGAATATGCGGATGCTCGTGAAGATGAGGCGAAGTATTTCGGTAAGATTGATTATGAACGTTATGACGTTCTGGCCGTTGAGACCCGCCCGGAAGATCATCCGGAGATCTCTTACTATGTATTTGACAACATGACACCGGATCGTCTTGGTCATCTGATGGTTTACTACAGAAGATGGAGAGACTCCAAAGATCAGGTCATAACGACTTACGCACTGCGCAAGCATAAGAATTCCGAAGAAATTCCGTACGAAGAGTGCAAGCAGACGGTTCTCGATGATCTTAAGACCATGAAGAACCCGGCAACCAATGTTGTCAACGAGAAGAGCTGGTACTACTTCCCGCATGTATTCTCAGATGATTATGCGGCTGGCTGGTATGACGATGTAGAGGCAATGCAGGGCAAGTACGATACTTACTATGCAGGTGAGATCATGTCCTTCGGCGATATGGATGAAACTGCAGAATACTCCAGAGAACTCGTAGAGCGTTTCTTCTGATTCGATTCATCTATTCAAACAAAAAGAAAGTGCTTTGGATTACTGATTTCCAAAGCACTTTTTTCGACGTCGTAAACAAGAGGTTTACTGCGCGTTATCAGATTGCCTGACCGCCTTCCAGATATCACGGTATGCCCTGATCTCTTCCATGGAAGAAAATCGTTCGGTCCGGAAGAGCTCTTCATCACTTTTTCCGTTTCGAAACATGCTGAACGCAAAAAAGATGCTTTCCAGCATTTCCTGACGGCCTTCTTTCCGGCCTTCTTCTCTGCCTTCTTCACGGGCTTCATTCAGTTCTTCTTCAAACGTCATGCTCCAGTGCCTCCAGTCTTCATCTTTATTGTATCGGTTCACTTCCCGCTGTAAAGCATCTGTCAGCTCGCTTGATTTCTCCTCTTTTCCGGCAATGTAATCCAGTAATACGGCAAGCTCTTCCGATACATTTTTGCGTACTGCCCTGGCATTCAGATAGATATGCGTAATTCCGTCTTCCATCGTTACGCCAGGGTCTTCCACACACATTGTTTTGCCTGTATATCTTGCCAGTCCCTCATCAAACGGGTCATAGGTACAGATAAAGATAATGTAGGTATTCTTAATATCTTTGTACGAGGTACCGGATTTTACGGTTTCTGCGTCAATAAGACTGCCGTAGTATCTGGATTGTTTTGGCAGCCATCTCCGATTCTTCGGGCTTGCCTGCATTTCCGCATCGTAGATCACTCCTGCCTGGTCTTTGATATAGACATCAAACCGGACACTTTTGACATTGGCATTGTAGTTCAGGATCTGCTGGGCATTGACACATACGACATGATCGATCCGGATATCCAGAATCGTTTCGATCATCTGCTGCGCAAGATCGGGATTGGAAGCTAATACTGCCGCAAACATTTTGTCATTTGAAATCGGGTAATACTTTCGTTCAGGTGTTTCAGAATTCATTCTTTGAATTTCCTCCTTATTGTTCTCTTAGTCATTAGAAGGAAAATCCTTCAGACAATATAAAAGCACCCCACTGTCAGGTATGGGATGCTTATTAATGCTTCATCAGCCAGAAGGGTTGATATGTTCCCTCTTATGTAGAGGTGGGCATTCTTATCCATCTTCGGGATTCCCGGCCGTACCGGGCATTCACTCCATGATGTCCAGTCAGAATTCCCTATATCAATGTGTTGGAAAAATATGTGGTCCTCCTGGCAATTTTTAATATAGCAGTCTGATCAGTGCCTCGCAAGACTTGACTTTAGTCCTGATCTTTTTTATGATCATCCACTTTGATGCCAAGAACTTCAAGCTGGGAATCATCCACATAATTCGGGCTTTC
>JAEEPV010000218.1 GCA_016284975.1 Solobacterium sp. | reverse complement strand
AATGATGCCACGCAGATATCGGATATCCACATCATCGAGACCAAGAGAGTCGACATGGAGGCGGTCAAGGCTCTGCTGTGCGATGTCTGCAGTGATAACTCCGTCATTCCATACCTGGGCAAAATCCCGGATCCGTCTGAGAAGACGGTTGGCGATGCGCGGCGTTCCACGGCTGCGTCGTGCTATCTCATAGACCGCAGGTTCTTCGATCGATACCCCAAGCACTCTTGATGTGCGCCGGACGATCGCTGCCAGCTGATCATGTGTGTAGTATTCCAGCTTGGAGATAATGCCAAAACGATCCCGCAGCGGAGATGACAGATCTCCGGCTCTTGTCGTTGCGCCAACCAGTGTAAACGGCGGCAGCTCCAGACGGACACTGTGACTGCCGGCTTCTTTTCCGACGATCACATCAATGCAGTAATCTTCCATGGCCGGATACAGTACTTCCTCAACCACTTTCGGAAGCCGGTGGATCTCATCAATAAAGAGAATGTCTCCCGGTTCCAGTACCGCAAGAATTGCCGCAAGGTCTCCTGCCTTTTCAATACTGGGTCCGCTTGCGACCCGGATGCCGGTATGCATCTCATGGGCAAGGATGTAAGAAAGCGTAGTCTTGCCCAGACCCGGAGGCCCGTAAAGCAGCACATGATCGAGACTTTCATTGCGCTGCAGTGCCGCCTGAATAAAGATCCTCAGGTTTTCCTTCAGCGCATCCTGCCCTACATACTCATCCAGTGTCTGCGGGCGAAGGCTTTCCTCTTCCTCTCCGCTGCTTGTGGCTGCCATCAGCCTGTTTTCATTTTCCATTCCGTTCATTTAACCTCCCAGTTTCTGCCGAGCAAGAAACTGCAGGCCGAGTTTCAGATATTTCTCGGTATTCTCCTGCGGGTTTTTGCTCATATAATCTGCGGCAGAACTGATATCGGATTGCTTATAGCCAAGCGAACTCAAAGCAGCACAGGCTTCTTCGATCTCCTTTGGATAGGAAGATGTATCGGCCTTGGTTTTGTTCTGTACCGGGACAAGCTTTCCTTTTAAATCAAGAACGATCTGACTTGCGGTCTTGGCGCCGATGCCCGGCATTGCCTTGAGTGCTGCAACATCACCGGATTCCACGGCCAGAATGATCTTTTCTGCATTCGCCCTTGCAAGCATATTCATGGCAGTCCTTGGACCAAGGCCCTTGACTGAGATCAGACGCAGGAACAGATCCATTTCCTCCTGACTCTCAAAGCCGTACAGTGACATTTCCGCTTCGGTATAGTGAAGATAGGTATAAACCATGATCTCTTCATTCAGATGGATCTTGTCCGTATGAGCATAGGAAACTTTCCAGCCCATGCCCTCATGATCCACGATCAGCCAGTCACTGCCATAGCTTTGTACGAATCCCTTGATAAATGCGATCATGCCTGCTCCTTTCAGTCTGAAAAATCCATAATATAGGTTCCGACGATTACCTGATCACCATCCTTACAGCCGGCCTCCCGCAGGGCATTGTCAATGCCCATCTTGGCAAGTGTCTGTGCAAAGGCATAGGTATCATCATCGTTATCAAAGTTGACCTGTTCCGCAAGACGGTCAACCTTCGGGCTGTCCACCTTCCAGCGGTGATTGCCGAGATTGCGGATTTCAAAATCCGGACGCTTCGGTTCATACCGGTAAACGACCACTTCTTCTTTGGCGGTGTCGGTTGCTTCTGCTTCTCTTGCCGCTTCGATCTCATCCATAACGGCATAGAGGATCGGATCGATTCCCTGATGCGTCAGCGTGCTGGCCGGAAAGATTCTCTGATCCGGATGTGCCAGCCGGAACCGCTCGAGGTTAGCATCTGCACCTTCGGTATCCATTTTATTGGCAACGATCAGCTGAGGACGTCCGGCAAGCTCTTCATCGTAGCTCTTCAGTTCCTCATTGATAATAACATAGTCCTCCAGCGGATCCCGTTCCTCCCCGCTCATATCGATCACATGGATCAGCACACGGCATCTGCGGATATGACGGAGGAATTCATGACCAAGTCCCTTTCCGTCTGCGGCACCTTCGATCAGACCCGGCATATCTGCCAGGACAAAGCTTCTTTCATCCGGCAGCGAGACAACGCCGATGTTCGGATCGATCGTGGTAAACGGATAGGCAGCGATCTCCGGACGCGCTCTGGTAACAATCGATAAGAAAGTAGATTTTCCGACAGACGGAAATCCAATCAGACCGGCATCCGCCAGCAGGCGCAGTTCGATCTGCAGTTCGAGGCTTTCACCGATCTCTCCCGGCTGAGCATATTCCGGCGCATCGTTTCTGGCGGTCGCAAAGTGATAGTTTCCAAGACCTCCTTTGCCGCCTTTGGCGATCATGACAATCTGATGCGGACGGGTGAGATCTGCCAAAAGATCTCCGTTGGCCGCATTGCGGACCATTGTACCGAGGGGAACTTTGATTGTGACATCTTCTCCGTCAGCACCATGCATTTTCTTGATCTTGCCCGGTTCCCCGTTGCCGGCTTTGACGGAACGGGTAAAACGAAGCTTGGTAAGGGTCGTTTCGTTGGTGTCGACTTCAATGTAGACATGACCCCCGCGTCCGCCGTCACCGCCGAACGGACCGCCGTTTTCGTAGAATTTTTCATGACGCCAGGCAACGCAGCCTTTTCCTCCGTCGCCGGCTTTGACTTTTATTTTTATGAAATCGATCATGCAAAACGCCTCCTCTCTTGAAACGAAAAAGAATGCCCCTGGTTCAGGGGCACAAGTTCTTCTCTTAAGCCTGCGGGTAAACAGATACCTGCTTCTTATCCCGTCCGAGACGCTCGTATTTTACAACGCCGTCTGCGGTTGCGAACAGTGTATCATCACCGCCGCGGCTGACGTTCTTACCCGGATAGATGCGGGTACCGCGCTGACGGTAAATGATTGAACCGGCAGAGCAGAACTGACCATCTGCGACCTTTGCGCCAAGACGTCTTCCTGCGGAGTCACGGCCGTTCTTTGTCGAGGATACACCCTTCTTGGATGCGAAGAACTGAATATCTAATGTGAATTTCATGATTTACACCTCCGTTTTTCTGATTGTGACAAATGTTTCGTTACCTTCCTGAACGGTTTCAAGCTGTATACGCATCGTGTTCAGAATCACTGCAGTTGTTTCATCTTCTGTTACGGTTCTGATTTCAATGCGGTTATCCCCGATCGTACATTTCGCATCACTGCCGAGCAGATCGAGTGCGTTGCACGTTCCGAAGGCGATTGCACTTACCGCTGCACAGATGAGGTCTTCTCCTTTGTCCGCACTGCCGGAATGGCCGCTTATGACGATGGATCGGATCTTACCGTTATGCATGGCAAGCACTGTCTGGATCATCTTATGCCTCGATGGATTCAACGATCAGCTTTGTGTACGGCTGACGGTGACCCTGACGACGGCGGGTACTGCCCTTCTTAGGCTTGTACTTGAAGATGTGAATCTTCTTTTCCTTGCCCTGCTTCTCTACCTTGCAGGTAACCTTGGCTCCTTCGACATAAGGAGTACCGATCTTGGTAGCCGCATCACTGACAAGAACAACCTTGTCAAATACTACGGTCTCACCCGGCTCGACATCGAGCTTTTCGACAAAAATGGCCTGATTGTTTTCGACCTTAACCTGTTTTCCGCCTGTTTCGATAACTGCGTACATTACAACACCTCCTGACTGTATACATATCTTAAGACGCGCCATTGAGGGGGCTTTCGCACTTGAATACCCTGTTCTGAGCGGTTACAGACCTCCTGTCAAGAGGACTGAAACGTAGATATATTATCAGTTCGCTTCATCGGCGTCAATCAAAAAATAACTTAATATGTATATTCATGAAGACGATCCAGATCCCGGATCGGTTCGACTTCTAGATCTGCATCCTCCCGATACCGGAACTCCAGCAGGATCCGTTTCCATTTTCCGCCCTCCCGGTCATATACCGCTGCCATCCGGGACAGTGCAAATGCTTCGGTTTCGGCAAGCGATAATGCGCTCAAAAACCGGTCATACGGAAGGATGAGTGAGAACGTTCCGCCTTTTTGCAGAAGACCCGCACTGAAGTGAAAGAGATCCTTCAGCGGCAGCGTGTCATCATGGCGGGCAGCCCGCAGGTACGGATTCTCTTTTTTGAGAGAATCGTTGCGATTTGTAAAAAACGGCGGATTGCAGATCAGCTGGGTAAACGGTTCATGACGATAGTTCTGTAATGGTGTGGCAGAGAGTTCCGCTTCGATCCCGTTTCTTTTCAGGTTTCGTTCTGCCGTTTCGATTACCTCTTCA
The DNA here is from genome assembly GCA_016284975.1 of Solobacterium sp. Lineage (GTDB taxonomy): Bacteria > Bacillota_I > Bacilli_A > Erysipelotrichales > Erysipelotrichaceae > Bulleidia. Next base: position 2,684 of record JAEEPV010000218.1, on the reverse strand, counting down.
AACAGATCAATACCGGCAAGCTTCTTCGGCTGCTGCATGGAGGCATACATCAGCAGCACACCGTTATTTGTTCCGATATCCAGCACGGTGTCATTCCTTCCGATCTTCAGAAAGCGTCCAAGCAGTTCACTGTCACTGCTGAAGTGATACATGTCTTTGGGCTGTTCGATTTCAAAGGGTGTACCGTACAGATAATCCATCAGGCTTTTTCCTCGACGACTTTCGGGTTATGGAGTTCAAACCAGAACATCGATCCATTGCCTTTCTGGGATTCGACTCCGTACACGGCATGATGGCTGTCCAGAATTGCTTTTACGATCGAAAGACCAAGACCGGTGGAAGACATTGATCTGGAAAAGGAACGGCTTGATTTCTGATAGCGGTCCCAGATCAGCGGCAGTTCTTCTTCCGAAATGCCCTCTCCTTCATCTTTGACTTCGACCCTTACTGTCTCCTCATCATCCTTCATAAAAGCACGGATTGTAATATTGCCGTTTTCCGGTGTGTGTTTTACTGCATTGGAAAGGAAGTTGTAGATCACTTCTGTCAGTTTGGTCTCATCTCCGTAGACGATCAGCAACGGAGGGGTATCGATCGTCACGTGAAGCTTCCCTTCTTCGATCATAACGGAATTCAGCCGGACGACATTGCGGATGACGGCAGACAGATCAAAGTTTTTCTCCTTGAGCACATAGGTGCCGCTCTGAAGTTTTGACAGTTCGCTCATATCCACGACAAGCCGGTCCAGATAATCCGCTTCCGAGATAATGACATCCAGATGTTCATCCCGCTTTTCCGGCAGATCCCCGGAGATGTCCCGGATCATCTCCGCATAGGCACGGATTGATGTGAGTGGTGTTTTGATATCATGGCTGACATTGGCAATCAGGTCTTTTCGAAGTTCATCGATCTTGGAAAGCTTCTGGGTCGCATCATTCAGCGATTCAGCAAGTTCCTTGGTTTCCGTAAAGGAACCGCCTTCAAAGGAACAGGAGTAATCCGCAGCCGCAAGCTTATCCGCCTCCTGGGTCATATTAACGATTGGCCGTACCAGTCTTCCGGCAATCAGCAGTGAAACAAAAGATGCCGCAAGCAGAATCACAAATGTAAAGATAATGTACTGCCGTCCAAAGAAGGCAACGATCGAATCGACCGGCTCCAGCGGCGAATTGACAAACAGATAATAGTTCATCAGGTTGGAATGGATCTTTCGTCCATATACGACCATATCCTGATTTGTTTTCTGATTGACCAGGTTAATGCTGGCTTCTCCATTGCCGCCCTCCAGCAGCTGCTTCATCGCATAGCCGTCGGAAGTATCAACCTCATAATTCGTTGAAGAGCCGGCATTGAACACACATCCGCTGCCAAGGGAATCGGCAGAGTAAATCTTAAAACCGGAGGTATTGTAGATTGCCACACAGACATTGTTGTTTACGGCAACCTGAAAGGCGCGGTTCATCGCCGCGCTGTTTCCGTTCTGATTGATTACATACTGCTGGATCTCATTCCCGATCTCTTTGACATTCGTGAGCTTGCTGTTGCGGTAGTACGGCTTGATCAGGGTAAACTGAAGAACGCCGAGCAGAAATACCACACCGATCGCAAACAGCGTGAATACCAGCCAGAAAGAGAACCGGATCCCGTGTCTGTCAAGCTTCAAACTTATACCCCATTCCGCGTACGGTAACGATATAGTCCCGGTACGGACCGAGATTATGTCTCAGCATTTTGATATGGGTATCGACCGTACGGTCATCTCCGAAATAATCATAATTCCACACTTCTTCCAGAAGCTTTGTTCTTGAAAGTGCGGTGTTGCGGTGTTCAACAAGATACAGCAGAAGATCAATCTCCTTGGGTGTCAGGTTTGCCTTCTCTCCATCCACCGTTACACTGCGGCCGGCCGCATCAATTCGAAGACCGCCGAAATTCATGATGGAATTATCCGTCCTTCTGGTACGGTCCAGCACAACCTTGACTCTTGCCATCAGTTCTTTCGGAGAGAACGGCTTGACTACATAGTCATCGACACCGAGTTCAAATCCGAACAGCTTGTCATATTCTTCCTGCCGTGCCGAAAGCATGATTACCGGTACCGGACGAATCGCCCGGATCTGTTTGCATGCCGAAAACCCGTCCAGTTTGGGCATCATGATATCCAGAATCACACAGTCATATTCATTCTCACGGAACAGTTCGATTGCCTGCAGGCCATCCTCGGCCTCATCTGCTTCATATCCGTTCAAAACAGCATACTCTTTTACAACCTGCCGTATGTTCTTTTCATCATCCACGATCAGAAGTTTTGCCATAAGTTTTACTTCCTTTCTGTATTCACGAAACAACGCGCATCGTATTCAGGATACACCGTCCGTCATCACTCATTTTACCATCAAACTCGATATAGATACCCTTCCGAAGCTCTGCCTCATACTGACGAAGCTGTCTTGGCATGACGAGAACATCCAGATCCGCCGTCTCATCGGATACTTTCAGAAATGCCATCTTCTCTCCTTTTTTCGTCATATGGTTCCGCATGGAGGAAACATAGGCGAAGGAGGAAACATTTCCCTGCGCTCCCGTCAGTGTCACCAACGATGGCCTGTTTATACCGCAGCGGCTGCGCACTTCAATGATCGGATGAGCGCCAAGTGTAAAGCCGAGTGTTTCAATCTCTTTTT
>JAEEPV010000217.1 GCA_016284975.1 Solobacterium sp. | reverse complement strand
GCACTGTTGAAGAGAACATGCGCTTGGCAGAGTGAAGCAGTACTCAAGAGGCCGAAGAGGTGCCCCTGCTAAGGGCATAGGTCGGGAAACCGGCGCGAGGGTTCAAATCCCTCCTGCTTCGCCATCTATGGTTCCGTGGTGTAGTGGCTAACATGCCTCCCTGTCACGGAGGAGATCGCGAGTTCGATCCTCGTCGGAACCGCCATATTTATGCGAACGTAGTTCAATGGTAGAACGCCACCTTGCCAAGGTGGACACGGGGGTCCGATTCCCCTCGTTCGCTCTAAAGACCTGCATGCGATGCGGATCTTTTTTTTCGTTTAAAAAGCGCAGGCAGACGAATCTGCTCTGCACTTTATGATTATTTTGATGCGAGCTTCAAGAATTTCGCGGCATTCATCTGCTCGTTTGTCACATACTCCCCGTTATAAAACAACGCATAGGTCGTGACCGGTGTCGGAGCGTTCTGTGCTTCTTTCCGGCTCGTCAGAGGAATTGCCCTGAATGGGATGTGATGTTCCCTGGCGGTCTGTTGTACGATCGGTACATATTTGGCATTGAACGGGCACTGGGCAGTGTAATACAGCACATATCCGTTTTCTTTTATATGCGGATGTCTGGCACATGGTTTGAAGTACGGTTTTTCCGCATCCTCCGAAAACGGAAGAAACCAGAGCTGAATGCCGTTATCCGCCTCATCGCATACCTCAAATCCCTTGTATTTCAGAAAGCCCGGATCGGAAAGAAACGGCTTTTTCTTTTTGGAAGAAAGAACACTGAGACCTTTCTTTCCCTTTGCCCTGCTGTCATCTATGCATGACTGCAGCAGATCATTCGAATACCCATGGCCTTTAAAAGAACCGGATACCCAAAGGCAGTCGATATACATATATCCCTTTGCCTCGATCGGATTCCAGGAATATTCCGCCGGCAGATACTCAATGAAGCATTTCCCGCGCTCGGTGCTTTTCAGAAATACCAGACCCTCTTTCAAACGGTCGCGCAGCCATGCTTTTTTGGAGGCGACCTGAACATCGTTGTTGTTTGAAATCGCACAGCAGATATGTTCTTTTTCAATGTTTTCTTCTGTTACCTGAATATATTCCATGATTATTCCTTCTTTCGGATCGGATGACGGATCACGGTTTTCAGCTTGTCTCTGGCAACTCTTCTTGCGTCAGAGAGATAGATCTCGTGGTGGCGGCGTTCATCGGAAAAATCATTCTCGTATCCCTGTTCCTCAATAAACCGGTCCATCATTTCAACCGTTGCCGGTTCATCATCATAGGAGCCGATATGCATGCATTGGACGCAGCATCCTTCTTCAATCGTCAGAAACTCCACTTTGGAGTAATCCTGCTGCTTCTTAAGCCTGGCTTCTTCCTTTGCCCACTCAAGGGTTTCTTTCCCGGCAAACTCCGGAAGACGGATCACGGAGATCCATTCAAAATCTTCCTTGCGGCTGTAATCAACTCCCTGGATTCCCTCCTGGTGCCAGAATCCTTCCAGAGGCGGTACGACATAATCGAAATAACCTTCCAGCGGATGGCTGCCCTTTTTGCTCATCTTGATCGTAAAGGCGATGGTATATAACATCCCGATGGCTTCCTGATACGCTCCTCCCTCCTGGTTTGGATCTCCCTTGCCGCTTACCGCGATAAAATTCATGACCGGTACGTTAATGATTTCCGGTTTCTGTTTCGGAAGATAGAATTCCCGGTATTCTTTCTTATAGTCAAATGCCATTTTCTCACTCCTTGTTAAACGAACCAATCTCGATCAGGTTCCCTTCCGGATCGGCAATATAGCAGGTCCGCTGTCCCCACGGCTCCGTTGTCGGCTCCATAATACCTGTCGCACCGGCTTTGATCACTTCTGCATAAGTCCGATCGACCGCGGCATAGTTTTCAACGCCAAGGGCAATCTCAAAATGCCCGTTGATCCCGCTGCAGTACGAATAGACATGGTTTGTCATCTGTTCGAAATCCCGCTTGCGGTACAGAAGAAACAGCGTCCCGTCTTTTTCAAGAAATACATTAGAGGTATCTTCCGCTTCTTTAATCGCAAATCCGAGTACATCCCGGTAAAACCGCACCATGACTGCCATGTCATCCACAAATAACCCAAATCCCTCCAGTTTCATTGCTTATCCTTTCCTTCCATTTCTGTCATCCGAACTGTGGTCGTTACTCACAGTTCACTCTGAAACCATCATAACAGCACAAACATGACAGCTGTATGTCATGTTCCGAAAAATAATAATCAAGAAATTAAAAAAGAGAAGGTTCAGCCCTTCTCAGTCTTGTTTTACGGTTGTAATGTCATCTACCTGTTCATAGATGCAGTGGTTTCCCTCACGGCGTGCCAGATACAGTTTTGGTTCTTTCTCCTCACACGCATAGACAAACGGGAAGACGATATTTGTACCAACTCCGAAATTGCCATGTCGATCCAAAGTGATCAAAGAGATGGCATCGCAGCTGCCGTTGCGGCGGTTCAGCTGAAGATCGAGATCCAGCACTGCTTTTTCTGCCGCTTCCTGAGCACGCATGCCGGCATTCATATACATCACAGCCGTATGGCTCAGAATGCCCTTCATGATCTCTTCGCCAACACCGGTCGCTGCTGCGGCACCGATTGCGGAATCCGCATAGTATCCGCTTCCGCATACCGGGGAATCCCCGATCCGTCCGGTTTCCTTCAGAAACAGGCCCGAGGTGCTGACACCCGCACAGATGGAAGCGTTCTGATCTTTCGCAAGGAAGCATACTGTATCATGGCCGTCATAGGATACCAGTTTCTGTGATTTGTTCTTTTCCGCCTCCCAGCGTTTCCTGCTTTCTTCGGTCAGGTTGTCACGCTGCTCAAATCCATTTTTCAGGGCGTATTCCCCTGCGCCTTCCCCGACCAGGAAGTTGTTGAATTCCCGGTCTGCAAGCGAGCGGGCAATACGAATCGGAGAACGGAATCCTTCCAGTGCACCGACTGCACCAAACCGGAGCGTATCACCATCCATATAACCGCCGTCAAGATAAACATGACCATCCAGTGCAGGAAGTCCTCCAAACCCTACGGATGTAAAACCTGCGTTGTCTTCCACATCTTCAATTCCAACGATCAAAGCTTCGGAAGCCGGCTTCCCCTGTGCAAGCAGGTCTGCCGCTTTCCGACAGCCCTCAAGAGACATTTTCCATGTTGAGATTACAGCCCATTTCATAGTTTTTTTACCTGTTAAATGCGTCCGGCAGATCATTTTCCAGCAGGATCGTATCTTCTCCTGTTGTGATCTGATAGACAAGGTCAAACGCCTCTTTGACCCGGTCAACCGTTGTGACATGATCCATATCAAATCCGGACAGACGCAGGCCTTCATAGATCGATTCCGTCTGGCGGGAACCGACCAGAATTACTTCATCCGCCTTGCCTTTCATGGATGCCCCGAACGCACGGTTGATAGAATCCTGCTGATCCCCCAGCTCAATCATTCCCGGGGTCACAATGACCCGTTTCCCCGGCATCATCGCCAGTACATCCAGTGCCATTGCCGCACCGCTTGGATTGGAGTTAAAGGCATCATCAATGAACATGCGGCCGTTGATCCGCCGCTGTTCGAGACGATGCTCGACCTGCTTCATATCCTTGACACCCCGCTGAATCGTCTCCCAGGAGATGTTCAGATGCCGTGCTACAGCAATCGCGCAGAGAATATTCAGGACATTGAGCTCTCCGAGAAGCCTAGTCTCAAATTCGACTCTGGTATCTTTGTTCACTACCGTAAACTTCATGCCGTGAATACTGTAGGTAATATTCTCGGCCGTATAATCTGCCTCATGATGAAGCCCATAGGTGACTGTTTCAACCTTGGACTGAATCGGATATTCCCGGATCAGATCATTGTCTGCGTTGAGGACGCCAAAGCCATCCTTGGGCAGACATTCGATCATCTGCATCTTTTCCCTTGTGATGTTTTCCTGGGAACCAAATGTCGAAAGATGCTGGGGTCCGATGGAAGTGACCGCACCGATCGTCGGTTTCACGAAGTTCATCAGATAGGTAATATCACCTACGTGATCCGCTCCCATTTCACAGACAAATACCTTGTGGATCGGTTTCATCATTTCCCGGATGGTACGGGTAATGCCCATCGGCGTATTGTAGCTGGCGGGCGTGATCAGCGTATTGTACTGCTCGCTGAGGATCGCCCCCATGATGTTTTTCGTCGTCGTCTTTCCATAGGAACCGGTGATGCCGATCTTGATCAGATCATCATGTTCTTTCAGGATCCGTTTGGCATCATTGACAAAGCCTTCATTGACCCGCTTTTCCACCGGTGCTGTGATCATAGCCATCGGATAGATCAGCAGCCATGGTCCGAAATAAGATAACGCCAGCATCGCCCAGAGATTGAAGCGGCGGAACCGGTACAGCAGATAGAACTGAATCAGCAGATACAGGATGGTCATGACAATGATCTGCCGCTTGACCCGGTCGCTGTACACTAACGGTTTGATATAGGTTGCCTTGCGTTCTCTCAGAATCAGGATCACGGATAACAATCCCGCAATGCACGTGCAGAAGATCAGCACATGCGATACCGAAAGCCGCATACAGGAAAAGGCCACGGCAGTGATGATCAGTGCCGGAATGGCTGCCCTTCTTGCGCCGCCTTCTATGTTTTCTGCGATCCAGGCAGAATAGCGTTCCAGTTCATAGCGGTTCTGCTGAAACATATGAAGCGCATGTTTGCCAGGAACCAGAGCCGCGATCAATATGATGATGTAATAAACAATTTTCATGAGCGATCTTCCTTCAGAAATACATCCAGCACCCGGTTGAACCGATCTGCCTGATGCCAGTATGCGTAATGATCATCCCCCTCAAAGACGGCAAGACCAGCGTCCGGCATTTCCTGTTCCATGACCTGTCCCATCCAGAGCGGAGTGGCTTCATCCTGATCCCCGTAGACCAGCAGAACCGGACACTTCACCTGCGGCAGAAGCGGTCTCAGGTCATCATTGACGATCTTCACAAACGATTCCCGCATGGCTCCCTTCGCAGCCCGGTAGTCCGATGAACCGGTATGATCCTGAAGATGCTGCAGCATTTTATCCTGATGCGCTGTCTTCAGCATCCATTTCGCCGCCTTAAAAGCCTTATTGCGCACCTTCTGTACATTTGTGGTCGTGCCGCGCAGACCGGCCGCACCGGTCAGACACATCTTATGAACCGGATATTTGACGGCATAACGGATCGCGACACGGCATCCGAACGAATGACCGATCAGAATCGGATTCTCAATGCCGAAGGTTTCGACAAAATCTCTCAGAAATTCCCGGTAGTCTTCCACAGACCACGCCTCGGGAAGATCATCGCTTTCGCCGAAGCCCGGAAAATCCAGGTTCCATACTGAAAACGCCGAACAGAGATGGTTCTCGATCTGAGCCATCATGTCCATGTTCTGCCCCCAGCCATGAAGCAGAATCACATTGTTTCCGCTCCCGCTGTGCCGATATGCCGTTTTTACACCGTGAATCGTTTTGAATTCTGTCATATACGCGCTTTATTTTACATGAAAAAAAGCCGGCCGTTAAGCACATCAGGCTTCCGTCCGGCTGCTCTTCCGTTCTTCCCGCTCCTGGCGGCGGATTTCTTTTGCCTTTTCGCGTTCTTCCTTTTTCTTTTCCCGCTGAATCGCTCGGATTTCCTTCTTGTCCAGTTCCTTCCAGATCCGGAAACAGACACCGTTGGCAAGGTTTTCCGCAGTGATCCGATAACCGTAGGTCGTCACGATCTTATGGACAATGGAAAGTCCCAGCCCAAACTGGCCGTCGGTTCCCTTTTCATAGGGTTTGAACAGCTTGGAAATCCGATCTTCCGAGATTGGCTGTCCGTCGTTGATAACCTTCAGTTCTCCCGGATGCAGTTCCAGGCGGATCACCGTATCCGCATAGCGGAGTGCGTTGTCCACGAGATTTTCGACAACGATCCGCCAGGGATCCTCATCCCCGTGAAAGAGAACACCGCGGTCACATTCCCGCTCAAAACTGATTTCCGGACGAATGACCTTCAGTGACAGCAGCACCTTATCCACGACATCATTCATATTAAGGGTATCCCCTTCCGGACAGTCATCCAGAAGATAATCCATTTTATTGAGGGCAATCAGAGAGCGTACTTTCTTTTCCAGACGATCCGCATGTTCAATAATCACATCGATCGATTTTTCGAGGGATCCATACGGATAGATACCGTCTTTGATGGATTCCCCATAGCTTCGAATCGTCGCAATCGGCGTCTTGAGGTCATGCGAAATATTCTGGATCATTTCCTGCTTTTCCCGTGACTGTTTCTGCAGTTCCAGATCCATCTCCCGCAGCGCTTCCGCCACTTCGCCGATCTCATCTCTGCGGGTGATATTCAGCTCGGCAGGCTCATCATTTTTGATTTTGGTGATATACGCCTTGATCTGATTCAGCGGCACGATGATCGTCGTTACCCAGACGGTCAGAATGATAAACAGTGCAATCGCCACCAGCATGTTGGCATTGACGATATTATTGACGAGAAGACTGCGAAACTGGGTATACGTATCCGCTGACATGATCGTGATCAGATATCTGCCGTCCTTCAGCTTTGAAATCGTATATAACAGACTCTGGTCAACGTCTTTCGGAGCGGTATAAATACCATCACTCGGAGCATCCCCTGCCATAAGCAGATCTTCCTGCATCTTTGTGACCGCAGAACGGGAGAATGTAATGTCCTCTCCGGGAAGGGTCGTGAAATCCTCATCCGCTTCCACAATGATATGCACGATTCCGCTGTCATCCGAAGGGAAATACGTACGGCGTACATGATCATTCTCATTCAGATAATAGGAAAAGCTCGTATGCGACGCATGCAGCATTCGATACATTTCCGAAGTTGTGAATTCATTGATTCCGGGGGTCAGAAAGGCAAATATAAAAATGGTCAGAATGGAAATCACAACAAATAATATGGTCATCAGCTGCTGGGCCAGCGTAAGCTCCCGCAGCCACGGGCGAACACGTTTCATCCAAGCCGATATCCAAATCCATAAATTGTATGTATGTTGAGGTCGGGCATCTTCCGTCTCAGCCGGCGCATCGTATCATCGACAACACGGTCTGAGCCGTAATAATTTGTATCCCAGACCTGTTCCAGTATCTGTTCGCGGGAAAATGCCGTTCCGCGGTTTTTCACAAACATCATCAGAAGCTCATATTCCTTTGTGGAAAGATCGATTTCCATCCCATTACTGTCATAGACCAGACGTTTGGAGTCATCGATGGAATAACCGTCCACGAAGATCTTCTCATCCACATTGCGGTACGTTCTGCGAATGATGTTATTGACACGCAGGACGAGCTCCTTCGGAGAAAACGGCTTGGTGATATAGTCATCACTGCCCTTTTCAAGACCGATAATACGGTCAAATTCCTTATCACGGGCCGACATGAAAATGACCGGAACATTCGGATTCTTCTGCCGGATCTCTTCGATCAGGTCAAAACCCGATTTGTCACCCAGCATGATATCGAGGATCCAGAGAGATACATCATCATCTCCCGTGTGCATGGAAGCCTCATCAAACGTCAGATAGGAACGGGCTTCATAGCCTTCCTTTTCCAGATACCGCTTGACGAGCTCATTCAGATCCCGTTCATCTTCAACAATACTGACCACGTGTTTCATAACCGTAATTCTATCACAACCGTCT
>JAEEPV010000216.1 GCA_016284975.1 Solobacterium sp. | reverse complement strand
TAGAAGAGCCTTTTCATCCTGTGTTTTTGAGCAAAATCGCTCGAAACTTGTGAAACATCGTAAGAATTCACAATCTGCCGCAACATTACAAATGAAAAAGTGGCAGATCGCTCTGGAAATGCCACTTTGTCAACAGACTGAAAGGAATGACGTTTGTCATTCCTCATTCTGCTTATTCAACAATTTCGGCTTCGACTGGTTCGGAGTCCTTTTTTTCTGCCGCAGGCACCGCTGCGTTGACCATCAGATCAACGATCCTGCGGGCATAGGCGGCCGGGTCTTCGAGCGGAAGCCCTTCAATCAGCAATGCCTGATCATAGAGCACATCCGCATATTCCTTCAGCACATCCGGATTCGCGGTGAAGACATCCTTCAGCTTGGCAAAGATTGCGTGCTTCGGGTTGATCTCAAGAATCTTGGAAGCTTTCATGCCGCGGTTCATCGGATCCTGCGAAAGCACCTTTTCCATTTCAATCGACATGCCCTGATCTGCAACAAGGCATACCGGATCATCACTGAGACGGGAAGAGATGCGCACATCGGTAATTTTCGTGCCGAGGGCATTCTTCATTGCCTCAAGCAGGTCCTTGTTTTCAAGTGCGGTTGCCTCACGTGCCTTCTTCTCATCCTCACTGTCAAGATCGAGGTTGGCTTCTGTGACGGAGCGGAACATCTTTTCATCATAGTTCATCATCATCTTGATCATGAACTCGTCGATGGAATCCGTGAAATAGAGGATCTCATAGCCTTTTTCCTTCACGCGGGAAAGTGCGGGAAGCTTTTCGATGTCTTCCGTGGTTGCACCGCAGGCATAGTAGATCTCATTCTGACCTTCCGCCATACGCTCACGGTATTCTTTCAGCGTTACATACTTTCCTTCCTTGGAAGAGCGGAACAGCAGCAGATCCTGAAGCTTTTCCTTTTCCATGCCATAGCTCTTGTAGATGCTGTACTTGAGGTTGAGACCGAAGTTCTCAAAGAACTTCTCATATTCCTCGCGCTCTTTGTCACGCATGTCTTCAAGTGCTTTGGTGATCTTCTTGTCGATCGATTTCGCAAGTGCCTTGACCTGACGGTCCTGCTGAAGAATCTCACGGGAGATGTTCAGGCTGAGATCGTCACTGTCGACAAGGCCTTTTACAAATCTGTAACAATCCGGCAGAAGATCCTTCGCATTGTCGAGAATGAATACACCTTTGGAGTACAGCTGGATACCGGATTCATACTCCGTGTTATAGAAGTTGAACGGTGTCTTGGAAGGAATATACAACAGGGCAGTATAGCTGATGTTGCCTTCCACGTTATAGTGAATGACTTTCTGAGGGTTCTCCCAGTCGGAGAATTTGCCCTTGTAGAACTCGTTGTAGTCCTCTTCGGTGATCTTGGACTTATTCTTTTTCCACAGCGGGATCATCGAGTTCAGTGTTTCTTCTTCCTTTGTATCGATCGTCTTATTTTCATCGGTCGGATCCGGGATGGACTTTGTCACATCCATTTTGATCGGATAACGGACATAGTCGCTGTATTTTTTGACCAGATTCTTAACGGTCCATTCATCCAGATAGTCACTGTACTTCTCATCTTCCGTATCATCCTTGAGTTCAAGTGTGATCGTTGTACCGATGGATTCTTTTTCGATCGGGCTGATCGTATAGCCGTCTTCTCCGGTCGATACCCAGCGGAATGCCTGATCGCCTCCGGCAGATCTGGAATCAACGGTAACTTTCTTTGAAACCATGAATGCACTGTAGAAGCCAACGCCAAACTGGCCGATGATATCGATCTTTGAAGTGTCTTTCTCAAGTGCCTGACGGAATTCGGCTGATCCGGAACGGGCGATCGTACCGAGGTTCTTTTCCAGTTCATCCGCATCCATGCCGATACCGGTGTCTTCAATGACCATGGTACGGGCATCTTTATCAAGATAGATCTTGATCCAGAGATCTTTCTTTGCGACATTTTTGGATTTGTCGGTCAGACCTTCATAGTAACGCTTGTCCAGAGCATCGCTTGCGTTGGAGATGAGTTCCCGCAGGAAGATTTCCTTATTGGTGTAAATGGAATTGATCATCAGCTCCAGCAGACGCCTGGACTCCGCTTTAAACTGTTTTTTTGCCATAGTTTCAGTACCTCCTGTTTGATTGATTGAAATATTAGCACTCTCAAGTGCCGACTGCTAAAATATAGCACCGAACGATAAGAACTTCAAGTGCCGGGCACCCGTTCATGTATAATATTTTCATCTGAGCAGAAGGAGACAGAGAGTGAGAACAATATCGGTTTCAGAAGTCACGGAAGCAGTCCGAAAAGCATGCGGAGAGATGGCATTTTTCTATAGTACGGACATCCTTGAGCGGATGGAAGAAGGACTGAAGAACGAACGCGGGGAACGGTCCCGGGCAGCTATGGACATGCTGCTGCAGAATGCGGCCATAGCCCGTGAAGAACAGATCCCGATCTGCCAGGATACTGGTCTTGTGACCGTATGGATTCATGCCGGACAGGAAATCTCTTTTACGGACGGTTCATTAAAAGAAGCGGTTCAGGAAGGGGTCAGAAGAGGGTATGAAGAAAACTTTCTCAGAGCTTCTGTTGTAAAGGATCCGCTTTATGAGCGTGTCAATACCAGAGACAATACACCGGCCGTGATCTACTGCGATATCACAGAAGGGGACCGGCTGGTGATCGAACTGACGGCCAAGGGTTTCGGATCGGAAAACATGAGCCGGCAGAAGATGCTGAAACCATCCGAAGGAGAACAGGGCGTAAAAGACTTCGTGCTGGAAACGATCCGGCTTGCCGGGCCCAATGCCTGCCCGCCGATGATCGTCGGCGTAGGACTGGGCGGAACGTTTGACTACAGTACCGTTCTTGCCAAACACGCACTGCTGAGAGATCTGTCTCAGCCGAATCCGGATGAGCGCTATGCAAAGCTGGAAGAAGAACTGAAAGAAGCCGCAAATCAGCTTATGATCGGGCCGATGGGACTTCACGGAAATACGACCGTGCTGGGGATTCGGATTGAAACGGCTCCGACGCATATTGCCGGAATGCCATGCGCAGTCAATATATGCTGTCATGCGTGCAGACACAGGGAGATCAGACTCTGATGAAAAAACTGACATTACCGATGGATGAAGAAACAAGAACCTCTTTGAAAGCAGGAGAAGAGGTTCTGTTGAGCGGCGTGGTTTATACGGCCCGCGACGCAGCGCATAAACGCCTCGTACATATGCTTGAATGCGAAGAGCCGCTGCCGATTGATCTGAACAACGCGGCGATCTATTATGTCGGCCCGACACCAGCCTGCCATGGGCATGCGATCGGGTCGGCCGGGCCTACGACCAGCAGCCGGATGGATGCCTATACACCGATGCTTCTGGAGGAGGGACTTCGGGTGATGATTGGAAAGGGCAGACGCAGTGATGCGGTAAAGGACGAAATCAGTAAATATGGCGCAGTGTATTTTGTTGCCTGCGGCGGAGCCGGAGCGCTTTTGTCACACTGCATCATTGAAAGTGAACCGGTCGCATTTGATGACCTGCTTGCCGAAGCAATCGTCCGCCTGACACTGAAGGATTTCCCGTGTTTTGTGGGCATTGATGTACAGGGGAATGACATCTACGATCTGGAAGATGATCTGAAACCATAAACCAAAAAATGTGAAAAATACGCAGTTTTCACATAATTCATTTCTTCTATTGACTGGCGGTCAGTCAACGGGTATTCTAACCGTGAAAGGAGCGGCGGATCATGAAAGAAATGAAAGATACAGACGAGCGCCGCAATGAGTTTATTGACGCTGCGGAAAAGCTGTTCAAGGAGAACGGAGTCGTTGATACGACGATCAATGCCATCGTAAAAGAGATGGATGTCGCAAAAGGGCTGTTCTATTATTACTTTAAGTCCAAAGACGATGTGATCGATGCGATCTGTGAGAAGTACAATAATGATTTCAAAGCTGCAATCCAGCGGTCACTGGACTCCAGTGCGGAATATGACGACAAGCTGGACGAGTTTATCGATAATACCATCGCATCGTTCCGGATGATGTGGGATAACTTTCACGGCAAAAATGACAACATCGACCTTACGATTCTTTCGTCCAGAAGCCTCGAAGAAGCCAAGGAAATCGCTTCGGAAAAACTGAGTGAGCTTCTGAAGGAAGGAAATGAACTGAAACGGACCAGTATTCCGAATCCGGAATACTTCTCCAAACTGATTATCAGCGGAATTGCGGATCTTGCCAGCCATACGGAAGCTGATATCCGAGAGATCCGGAAAATGATTGAAGAACTGATTGGAAAGGCAGGTAGATAACATGGCAGACGAATTCAAGAAAATCACAGATGAACTCAAAAAGGAAGCGGAAGACTGGGTAAAGTATGTTGATGAACAGAGCGATAAAGTCGTGAAGTTTGTTCGTGAAAACACAAAGGACATCTCCGCTGCCTTCCAGGCGGAACGCAAAAAAATGGAGCTCCGTTCGGAAATCGGGGATCATACCCGTACACTGAACAAGGCTTATATGCGCCTTGGAGAAGCGTATTATAATTCCACAGCCGAGCATAAGGCGATGGAAGACGTCAAGGATCTGATGGCTCTGATTCAGTCCAACCGCAAACTGGTGGAACTGCTTCAGAATCAGCTGAATTCGCTTGAAAAGTAACCGACAGCGATTCGGATCAAGCATCCGCTCAGAAAGCGGATGTTTTTTTTCGCTCTTTCAGCAATTCTGCGGCAGGATGTTTCGTATAATTCTCATGGAGGGAAGCTTCTATGAAAATCTTCTTTTATGCATTCCGTCCGTTTGACGAACTGCCTGCTGCGGAAAAATGCGCAGAGGAATACGGATTTGCGTTTGACTGGAGTGAGGAATACCCGACACTGGAAAATCTGGAGCGGGTCAAAGGGTGTGATGCCATTTCCTGCACACCATGTGAGATGAGTGAACCGTACATCCGGACCTTGCACGAATTCGGCGTCCGTTACCTGTGTACACGATCCATCGGCTATGATCATATTGATCTGGATGCCTGTCGGAAATATGGCATCCGTGTTTCCAATGTTTCCTATCCGCCGGAAGGTGTGGCGGATTATACGATCCTTTGCATCTTAATGTGCGAGCGGAAGATCAAAGAGATCATGAATCGTTTTGAGATACAGGATTTTTCTCTGAAAGGGAAGCTCGGCCGGGATATTTCCAGGCTTACCATCGGCATCATCGGTACCGGAAAGATCGGCACAACCCTCATGAAGCATCTCTCAGGCTTTGGCTGCCGGATGCTTGCGTATGATGTTTTTGAAAATGAAGAAGCGAAACAATACGGGACGTACTGCACTCTTTCAGAACTCTTCCAGAACAGTGATGTCATCACCGTTCACGCCAATGCGACAGAGGAGAATCATCATCTTCTGAATGAGGAAGCTTTTGGATTGATGAAGGATCATGTGACGATTATCAATACCTCAAGAGGGAAGCTGATCGATACCAGAGCTTTGATCCGGGCGCTGAAATCCGGAAAAGTCGGAGCCTGTGCGCTGGATGTTCTGGAAGATGAAAACGGTCTCTACTATTACAATCTTTCCGGACAGGTGATTGATCACCCGGATCTTTCGGAACTGCGTTCGTTCCCGAATGTCCTGGTGCTTCCGCATACAGCTTTTTATACCGAAACCAATGTGGAGGAAATGGTCCGAAGTATCTTTGACGCCGTAGATGCCTTCGAGAAGGACAGGCCATCTTCCCATATCATTCTCTGATCTGCTGAAAAGCGGGTCGTTTTTTTATTCAGATAAAATTCACACTTCATTCAAACAGACCCCAGATTCAGACGATATTCTGTTCGCTGTAAGGAGGAATCCCATGAACAGAGAGGCTATGTTTGAAGCAACCATGATGCGGGTAGAACACAAGTATCCGATGAACCGCAGGCAGGCAGAGCTATTTCTCAAAAAAGCAATGCCGCACCTGAAAAAGGATGTCTACCCGGAATATGATCTGCACAATATCTATTACGATACACCGGATAATGCACTGATCATCAATTGCCTGGGTCATCCTCAGTACAAGGAAAAACTTCGGTTAAGAACCTATGGAGAACCGGATGAACAGACTCCGTGCTTTCTGGAAATCAAGAAGAAGTTCAAAACCACCGGCGTCAAACGACGGATTGCGGTAAGTGAACAGGAAGCCAGCGCATATATGAATGAACATCAGCCGCTGGAAGATCACAGCCAGATTGCCAGGGAGATCGATTATCTGGTGAAACGAGGAAATCTGGCACAGAAGATGTTCATTGCCTACCATCGAAAAGCGTTCTCCGGCATCGAAGAAAGGGATCTGCGGATCACCTTCGATACAGATATCTGCTATCGGCTTGATCATCTGTCTCTGCATAAAACCGGAGAGGAAAAAATGATCACGAATGAGGAAGATGTCCTCATGGAGATTAAAGTTTCGGATCGTTATCCGCTCTGGCTGACAGAGATTCTTACCGAACTGAAGCTTTACCGACAGACCTTTTCCAAATACGGAACGATCTATTCCGAACTTGAATCAAGACGGCGCTGCGAAACGACAGCAGTACCAGTCTGCCGGAACCGGCCGGCATTTCATCCGGTTTATGAGAAGAAGGAGAATATGACATGTTTAACACAATCCTGATGGATGCAGAACTGACACTGACGGAAATCGGAATCTGCACTGCAGCAGCACTGATCTCGGGTATTATCATCGCATTAAGTTATAAAGCTACAGCCCATCCTTCCAAATCCTTTGCCATTACGACAGCGGTCCTTCCGGTCATGGTTATGGTTGTGATCCTGATGGTCAATGGAAATCTTGGAGTCGGCGTTGCGGTTGCGGGATCCTTTTCCCTGGTCCGCTTTCGTTCCCTGCCTGGCAGAGCCAGTGATATCGGAGCCGTATTTCTTGCCATGGCTGCAGGTCTGGCCTGCGGTACCGGTTATGTCACATTTGCGGTGGGCATGACGATACTGATCTGTGTTGTCACATACCTGCTGTATCGGAGCGGATTGTTTTCTCAGCCGGAAACACAGCGGTATCTGACCATCACGATTCCGGAAGATCTTGATTACGCCGATGTATTCGCAGATATTTTCAAAACTTATGCAGAGCAGGTTTCATTATCTTCAATGAAGACGGTCAATCTTGGGGCGCTGTATGAACTGCGCTATGAAATGACCCTGAAAGATCCGGCAAAGGAGAAAGAACTGCTGGATGCGATCCGGGTCAGAAACGGCAATCTGACAGTACAGTCCAGTCGGATGGCGCCGGCTGCCAGTGAGCTGTAGGGAGAGTAAGCAATGAATAAAACGAAATATCTTTCCGCAGTACTTTCGGTATTCCTGGCTGCAGGATGTACCCAAACCGGTGCAGCAGTCAATGAAAGAACAGTCACCGTTTCAGCAGAATCCATTGTGAACATGAAATTCACCGAGGATGAACTCAATGAAACCTATGATGATGCCACGGCGGAACATATCCGTTTGAATGGATCGGATGTTACTTCGGATGGGAAAGGTGCAGTCTGTAAAGACACTTCCGTAACGATCACAAAGGGAGGAACCTATGTGTTCAGCGGCAGCTGGGACGAAGGGCAGATCATTGTCGATTCAGAAGATGAGACAATCGTACATCTGGTCCTGAATGGTGTCTCGATAGAAAGCACCAGCGGTCCGGCTGTTTATGTGCGAAATGCAGAGGAAACCGTTCTTACCGTACTGACCGGAACAACCAATACGATCACTGCTTCCGGTGAGAATGAAGATGAGAAAAAAGGCGGCATTTACGCAAAGGATGATCTTGCGGTCAATGGCGGTGGGAATCTGGATATTACGGCAGGCGACGGAGATGGAATCCATGCCGGGGATGAACTGAAGCTCATCAATGCGATCCTTTCCATTCAGGCAGATTCTGACGGCATGGATGTCAATGAAGGTCTGGCAGTAAAAGACTGTATCCTGACGCTTAAAGCAGGTAAAGACGGCATCAAAGCAGGAGATACTGATGACAGCGGAAATGACATTCCCGCAGATATTGAGATCAGCGGAGGAGTTATCAAAGTGACTGCAGAAGACGACGGAATTCAGACAACCGGAAATCTGACGGCAGAGAACTGTGAGCTCAATACCGAAGCCGGCGGCGGTCATGAAAATGCACAGCCACATACAAATGAAATGACGCATGGTCTGTTCTCAGGCTCTGGCAATGAAAACAGACTGGAGAGCAATTCCGGATCGCTCTTCCCTCAGGGAAGGCCCGGGGAATGGCAGGAAGGCTCTGAAGGTGAATCGGAAAAGCAGCGTCCGGGATTCGGAATGATGCCGGAAATGAATGGTGAGTGGCCTGAGATGGGTGGTGAAATGCCTGAGATGAACGGAGAACGACCGGAAATGAACGGTGAAATGCCGGAGAGGAACGGCATGTCTCAGGAAGCCCAGGAAGAAAACAACTCGTCTTCCGATACTGAAACGGATGAAACAGAAACGTCAGCCGGCATAAAAGCAGACGGTTCGATTCTTCTGGCCGGAACCACCGTTTCAATCGACAGTGCAGATGATGCCATCAATGCCGATGGCGATCTGACAGTCAACAGCGGAACCTTTACCATTCTTGCCGGAGATGACGGCATGCATGCGGATAAACAGATGACGATTCATTCCGGTGAGATCACGATGAATTCCTGTTATGAAGGACTTGAAGCGAAGAATCTGACGATTAATGACGGAATGATCGTGATCATTGCAAAGGATGACGGTATTAATACCGTCGACGGGGATGCCAATACCGGTGAGTTCGAGGATGATGGATCGATGCTGACGATAAACGGCGGCTCGATAACAGTCACCGCAGACGGAGACGGAATCGACTGCAATGGCAGCGGTGTCATGAACGGCGGTTCTGTGATCGTTTATGGCCCTGTGACCAATGCCAACAGCGCCATGGACTATAACGGAACATTTGTCATAAACGGCGGTACTTTGATTGCCGCAGGAAGCAGTGGAATGGCAGCGGTGCCTTCTGAAAATTCAAAGGTCAATGTCATTGCGATCGGAATTACGAATTCTTCCGGAAAGATCGAGGTAAAAGACAGCTCCGGGAAAACGGCTGCGGAATTTGAATCAGATCGCACGTTCAGTGATCTGATAATCGCATCGGAAGCGTTTAAGACCGGAAGCACCTATACGATTACGCAGGGTTCACAGACGCTTGGTGAAGTGACGATTTCCGAAACGGTATCCTATGTGAACCGCAATGCCGGAAGCGGCATGGGCGGTGGACTAAGACCCGGCGGGTTCCAGGAGGGAAACCGTGAACAATGGAATGCAAACCGAAAACAGGATATGCAGCAGAATCCGGATTCCGGCAGTAAGACAGACGAAGGAAGTGAAGACAGCGGCACTTCCGAGAACTTTTCGGAAACAAAACCGCTGTAATACAGAGCTGAATCCCGCAGATCAATATGCGGGATTTTTTACTGGTGTTGGTTACAATAGACACATGGAAGACAGAGAAATCAGGATCCGGCGGTTTGATGAGCTGGATCAAAGAGACCTGTATGAGATTCTCAGGGCAAGAGTTGATATTTTTGTTGTGGAACAGAACTGTCCGTATCCGGAATTAGACGGCATTGATTATGATGCGATCCATCTGTTCCGGAAAGATGAATCCGGTACGGTCATCTCCTGTCTGAGAATTTTTGAAAACCGGCTTGGAGAACTTCAGATTGGAAGAGTTCTTACCCGCAAACGGAATGCGGATCTGGGTCGGGAGATCCTGCATGCGGCCGTGGAATATATTGGTGATATTTATCCAAACCGGCCGGTCGTTCTGGAAGCACAGACATATGCGATCGGATTCTATGAAAAAGAGGGGTTCCGGGTGATCTCAGAAGTGTTTCTGGAAGACGGGATCCCGCATGTAAAAATGCGGAGAGATGCAGTTACAGAAGGATGAGTGCCGACTGGTGCTATGATAGGACATTGGAAACAGAGAGGAATACAGGTATGAAGCGGTTATTTATAAATGCGGTCATCTGGGGAAGAACAGATACTGCGATTTTAACGGAAGGCGAGAAGATCCGCCGGATCGGCATGACAGAGGAACTTCAGAAGGAAGCGGAATCCGCAGATGAAGTGATCGATCTGAACGGACTGTTTGTATGCCCCGGGTTTATTGACTCGCATCTGCATCTTCTGGAATATGGCCGATATCTTGAAAACGTTCAGCTTCATAGCTGCACCAGCAGGCAGGAGGTACTGAATCTCCTGAAACAGCAGGAGAAAAAACTGCCGAAAGGGGAATGGCTTCTCGGCCGTGGTTTTAATGAGGAACTGTTTGATGATCCGAAGATGCCGACCAAAGCAGACCTGGATCAGATTTCCAAAGAACGTCCCATTGCGGTCACAAGATGTTGCGGACATAAGATGGTCGTCAATTCCAAGGCGCTTGAGCTTGCCAATATGGATGAGGACTCCATGGTAGAAGGCGGTTCAATTGATTTTGAAAACGGTTTTCTGGAAGAAACAGCGATTACCGTTCTTCATGACAGCTGGCCTGCCGAAACAGAAGAATCGATCCGCAGATCCATTCTGCGGGGTCAGAAGGAACTGAACCGGTATGGAATCACCGCAGTTGGAAGTGATGATTTCATGTCGATCACGCATGACTGGCGGCTGGTATTGGATGTCATGATGAAGATGGCATTCCGCGGAGAACTGACCGTCCGGGTTAATGAACAGTGTGAATTTCCGTCTCCGGAAGAATTTGCGGCTTTCCTGGATGAAGGCTATACGACGGATGTTGGAGACGATCTGTTCCGGATCGGTCCCCTGAAGATCATCGCTGACGGCTCTCTTGGCGCCCGTACTGCCGCCCTGAGCAAGGATTACAGTGATGACCGCGGCAACAGCGGATATATGGTCTACAACCGATCTGAACTTGAAACCTGGGTGAAGCTTGCGGCTGACTACAACATGCCGGTTATTACACATGCGATCGGAGACCGCACGGTAAGAGAAGTGCTGAATGTTTACGATAAGTATGTAATTGAAAACAATCTGCTCCATTTCGGTCTGGTCCATTGTCAGATTATGACCCCGGCCGAAATCAAACGGACGATCGATATGAACCTGTGCTGTTATTTCCAGTCGCTGTTTATTGATTCGGACGCAAAGATTCTCGAAGCCCGTGTCGGAAGTGAGCGGGCAGAGAGCTGCTATCCATTCCGGACGCTGTCGGAACACGTGATTGCCTGCAACGGTTCTGATGCACCGGTTGAAACACCGGATGTCATGAAAGGCCTGCAGATGGCTGTCACACGGCGTTCTCTGGATGGTACTGCAGCCATGAATCCCTCCGAATGCATGGATCTGCAGCAGGCGATGAGAAGCTATACGCTCTCCGGTGCTGAAGCGTTCTTTTCCTCGGACAACATCGGTTCTCTGGAAGAAGGAAAATATGCGGATTTCGCGGTGCTTGACCGTGATATTACAAAACTCAGGGAGGATGAGATCCATACGGCAAAAGTCATGATGACGGTTATGAACGGAGAGACGGTTTTCGAAAAATGATCCGGGCAATGAGAGATACCGATATACCGGTCTGTCTGGACTGGTATAACTACTATATTGAAAACACCACGGTGACGTTTGAGGAGGCGCTGCTATCTGAACAGGAGTTTGTTTCGCGGGTAAAACGGATTACGGAACAGTATCCGTGGCTGATGCTGGAAGAAAACGGAAAGCCCGTCGGATTTGCCTATCTTGACCATTTTAATGCGCGCAATGCGTACCGTTATACGGCGGATGTGACGGTCTATCTGGATCCAAAGAAAACCGGTAAGGGTTATGGCAGAAAGCTGATGGAGGCGCTGGAAGAAGCGGCAAAACGGCAGAATATCCATAAGCTGGTTTCGCTTGTAACAGAAGGGAATCTGCCCAGCGAAAAACTTCATGAATCCCTTGGCTACCGGAAGGCAGTCCGTCTCGAACATGTCGGATATAAATTCGAAAGATGGCTTGGTGTGAGCTGGTATGAAAAAGACATTCTCCCGTTTGAGGACGATCCGGAAAAGGTGATTGAAACGGAAGGGGACCTGCAGTGAGACCGGCGGTTCTGGCAGGAATCTGCCTGAAAAAGGATAAGGACCGCTTTGCGGCCCGTATGGAGGAGTGCGTCAGTCTCTGTGAAGCGTGCGGCATCGAGGTGAAAACAATCGTCACACAGCAGTCTGTTTCCGCAGATCCAAGAACCGCATTCCGCCAGGGCAAGCTTCAGGAGCTGGCATTAACGGTTTCACAGACCGGAGCAGATGCCATTGTCTTTGCACAGGAACTTCCGATTGCGGTCATGAACCGGATCCAGGAGGCATGCGGTGCAGAAGTGATCGATCGTACGGCACTGATCCTTGATATCTTTTCCCACCGGGCAAAGTCCCGGCAGGCAAAGCTGCAGGTGGAACTGGCAAGACTTTCCTATGCACTGCCATCAACAGCAATCGATACGGAAACGGAAGAACATGCCCGAGGCGGTTCTTTCCGTTCCAGAGGTGCCGGTGAGCGGCGCACCGCAGAGATTGCCAGGACCTACCGGAAGCGAATCTCTGTCCTGAAGAAAGAGCTTTCTGAAATTGATAAAGATTATCAGGCGGCAGAGCGAAGACGATCCAAATCGGAACTGGGCAGAGCAGCGCTGATCGGATATACCAATGCCGGAAAGAGTTCTCTGCTGAATGCGATTCTGCAGGCGAATCAGAAGGAACAGCGGCAGGTGTATGCAGAAGACATGCTGTTTGCGACACTTGATTCCTCTGTTCGCAATATCTCTCATAGCGGACTGCAGTTTCTTCTGTATGATACGGTCGGCTTTGTTTCGGACCTGCCGCATACGCTGATTGATGCCTTTAACAGCACTCTGGATTCGGCAAGAAACGCAGATCTTCTGATTCATGTTGTCGATCTTTCCGATCCGATGATGGAGGAAAAGATGCTGGTCACACTGGAAACGCTCAAGACGATTCATGCGGATGCGATCCCGCGTCTGACCGTATTCACCAAGGCGGATAAGGTCGCGAAAAATGACAGGCCATGCGCATTTGCAGTATCATCTGTTACGAAAGAGGGCATTGAAGCCCTTCTGGATGAAATCTGTGAACGTCTGTATCCGCGCGAAAAGGTAATGCAGTGTTTACTGCCATATGAGAAAACCGGACTGATCCATGATCTGTGCCGGGTAATGCATATTGACCGGCTGGAAGAGGGGGAAGACGGAATCCTGATCCGGGCGGAAGGGCCAAAGGTGCGGATGCGGCCGCTGAAGCAGTATGAGGTGAACCTATGAAAACAGTTTGGAAAACGTATGACGAGAAGATGAGAAAAGAGATGTCGGTATTTTCCGACGAATACCGTTTGTTTCTGAACCGTTCCAAGACCGAACGGGAATTTGTGACAGAAGCGATTAAGATTGCGGAAGCGGAGGGCTTTACGAATATCAATGATTCGATCGGAGAACTGAATCCGGGGGATCGGATCTATGCGGTCAACCGCGGCAAGAACATCTGTCTGTTTGTGATCGGCGAAAAGCCCCTGACTGCAGGCATGAATATTCTGGGCGCGCACATCGACAGCCCCCGTCTTGATCTCAAGCAGCATCCGTTCTTTGAAAAAGACGGATTTGCGATGCTGGACACGCATTATTACGGCGGTATCAAAAACTACCAATGGGTCGCCAGACCCATGGCCCTTCATGGCGTCGTCTGCAAAACGGACGGAACGACAGTTCCGGTATGCATCGGCGAAGATGCGGATGATCCGGTGGTAGGAATCAGTGATATTCTGGTGCATCTGTCTGCCAAGCAGATGGCCAAAAAGGCATCGGAAGCGATTGAAGGGGAGAAGCTGGATATGATCGTCGGATCGATTCCGGTGTCCGATGAAGAAGAAAAAGAACCGGTCAAACAGTATCTGCTTCAGCTGCTGAAAGAAAAGTACGGTATTGAAGAAGATGATTTTATCTCTGCGGAGATCGAGGCTGTTCCGGCGGATCCTGCGCGGGATTACGGAATCGACCGGTCGATGATTATTGGCTATGGTCACGATGACCGTATCTGCGCTTATACATCCCTGCGGGCAATTCTTGAAATGAAGATCCCCAAGCGGACCAGCTGCTGTATTCTGACCGATAAGGAAGAGATCGGGTCAGAGGGTTCGACTGGCATGAAGTCACGATGGTTTGAGTCTGTGATCGTTAATCTTCTCGATCGTTCTTCACAGGGAAGTCTGAAGTGCCTGAATGATACCCTCACCAATTCCAAAATGCTGTCATCCGATGTATCGGCAGCC